>DATHJA010000069.1:0-5421 GCA_035316475.1 Edaphobacter sp.
ACGCTGCTGCTGCTGGGCACGGGTCTGATTGGAGCCGCGGGAGCGGTTCGGCGCAAGCTTGGAGCACGCGCTTCGAAGTAGTCAATCGGAAAGAGAAGAGACACAACCGGGCCTGCGGGCCCGGTTCTTCTTTTGTTGCGAAGGTGTGTTGGTTCTTTCAGGTGGGACAACCGCAGGTCCTTCGACTATGTGCTATGCACTTCGTTCAGGATGACACTTTTGGGGACGGAGTGGGCTTCTGCTGGAGGATGCCGGGGGCTAGCAGGAGAAGGAGAAGGATTCCGGCCATGGGGACGAGGAGGCCAGCCCGGAGTCCGCCGAAGCGGGTGGAGACGAAGCCGGTGAGCCAGGGCAGTGTGGCTCCGCCGAGGGAGGCGGAGGCGAAGAGGCCGCCGAGGTGGGGGTGGTTATCTGTCCGGGCAAGAAGGAAGGCCACGATGAGAGGGTAGATGGGGCCAATGGAGAGTCCTGTGAGGAGGGTGGCGGTGAGGATCCATGCGGATGGAGGGTGGGGCAGGAGAAGAAGCATGGCCTGGGTAGCGAGAAGGGTGAAGAGTGAGGCGCGGTAGAGCGCGGCTTCGGAGATGCGCTGGAGGAGTGGGCCCATGAGGAGCCGACTGGCGAGCTCGGAGAGCCAGTAGAGCAGAGCGATGGTGGAGGCGGGGAGAATGGGGTGGTTGCGGACGGCGAAGCTGGGGAGCCAGCCTCCGAGGGAGTTTTCGTTGCCGATGTAGAGCAGTATGGAGACGGCGAAGAGAGCGAGCAGAAGAGGAGGAAGCAGGGGGCGGGGAGATGCTGTTGTGTGAGGCTCTGCTGGGCGCGGGTTGGTGAGGCTGCGTGGGAGGGTGGCGACGGCGAGGCCTCCGATGAGGACGATGGCTGCGGTGATGAGGAAGAAGGGCCGGGTGTTGGCTGTGCCGCAGAGGCGGATGAGGGCCGGGCACGCGATGGCTCCGATGCTCCAGCTGACGTTGAAGAGAGCGAGTACGCGGGCTCGGTGGGGGGTGGATGTACCGGCTACGACGTTTCCGGCGGTGAGACCGAAGGAGAGTCCGAGACCGGTGGCGAAGAGGGCGAGGTGCGCGATGGGGAAGCTGGCCCAGGCGAGCGCGGCGGTTCCGGCGGTGCTGAGGACGGCTCCGGAGAGGAGGCTGAGACGGAGATTGCGGGTGGCGAACCAGGCTCCGACGAGCTGACCGAGGAAGGAGGCGGTGAAGAGAGTTCCGGCCTGTGCGTCCTGGATGTGCCAGCGAGCGGCGAGTGCGGGGAGCAGGGGGCCGAGCATGACGGTGACCATGCCCCAGGCGGCGGTGCAGGCGAAGAGAGGAAGGAGCCTTCTCCAGAGCGCGAAGGCGAAGGGGCCCTGGGAGAGATTGTCGGGGGCAGAGGGCATTCGGGAATCGAGGGTATCAGGTTTAGTGCGGATGCTGTCAGCGTGACTTTGCGGAGGCAGAGCGGCGTGGCTTTCGCGTCTTTGTGATGGGGGAGTGCGCTGCGGCGGTGGATTCGCGGACGACGAGTTCGGGGGTGAACCAGACGGTGTCGGAGAAGGGCTGGTTGGGGGTCTGGATTCGCTGGACGAGCAGCTCGGCGGCGGTCATGCCCATCTTGTGCAGGGGCTGGCGAACGGTGGTGAGGCGGGGGTTGGTGTACTCGGCGACGAGGATGTCGTCGAAGCCGATGACGGAGATGTCGCGGGGGCAGGAGAGGCCGGTGTCTTCGATGGCGCGGATGGCCCCGATGGCGGAGGTGTCGTTGAAGCAGAAGATGGCGGTGAAGTCGCGGGTGCGGGCGAGGAGATCACGCACGGGGGCGTAGCCGAGCTCGGGGGACCAGGAGTTCTGTTCGAGGTAGATGCAGAGCTCGGGGAGGATGGTGATTCCGATCTCCTGGGCGATGACCTGGATGGACTGCCAACGGGAATCGGAGTCGAGGGAGAAGCGCTGGCCCTTCATGAAGGCGATGCGGCGGTGGCCGAGCTCGTAGAGGTGGCGAAGGGCGAGACGGGTGGCGCGGTTGTGGTCGAGCACAACGTTGGTGACGCCGGGGATACTGCTGTGAGAAGAGACGCCGACGACAGGTAGGGGGACGCGGCGGGGGAGCTCGGTGTTGACGAGAAGGAGGCCGTCGACGGCACGACGGATGAGGAGGTCGGGATACTCCTCGAGGAGATCGGGACGGCAGAGATGACTGACGGTGAAGTAGAGATAGCCGGCCTGGAGGAGATACTGTTCGACGCCGAGCATGAGGCCGGTGAAGTAGCCTTCGCTGAGCTCGGGTACGACGACTCCGACGGTGTTGGTGAGGCGGGTGCGGAGCATGCGGGCGTGGAGATTGGGGCGGTACTCGAATTTTTTGGCGGCGTTGAGGACACGCTGGCGAGTCTCGGGCGAGATGGACTTGGCGACGGGAGAGTTGTTGAGGACGATGGAGACGGTTGCTGGCGAGAGGTCGAGATAGTCGGCGAGGATCTTGAGGGTAACGGGCTTGTCGGTATCAGGAATATTCTTTTTTCTGGGTGACATGTGGTTTCCGGCTTGGGCTGGGAGAATGCAACATTTTTACACTGCTGCGATCAGAGAAGGGAACCGGAATCAAGCGAGAATAGAGAAAGAGCGCTTTAACGGCAGACTCAGGGACGAGTGGCAAGGGATGGAGAGGACAGGATGAGCAGGACAGCATTGATTGCAGGCGTAACGGGAATTGTGGGACGGAATCTCGCCGAAGAACTAGCTGCGCGAGGCGACGAGTGGAGGATTTTTGGCCTGTCCAGAAAGCCTGCGGTGATCGATGGTGTTGAGCCGGTTTCAGCGGACCTTACTTCACCGGATTCGTTGCGCTCTGCGTTGGCTGCGATTAAGCCGACCCATGTGTTTCTTTCGACGTGGATGCGGCAATCCTCGGAGGCAGAGAATATCAAGGTGAACAGTGCCCTGGTGAGGAATCTGCTGGATGCGATTCGGCCACACGATTCGGTGGAGCACGTCGCTCTGGTTACGGGGCTGAAGCACTATCTGGGGCCGTTTGAGGCTTATGGCAAGGGCGTGCTTCCAGCGACTCCTTTTCGCGAGGAGCAGGGACGTCTGGATGTGGAGAATTTTTATTATGCGCAGGAGGATGAGGTCTTCGCCGCGGCGGATCGCGACGGTTTTGGATGGAGTGTGCATCGTCCTCATACGATCATTGGCTGGGCGCATGGCAATGCGATGAATATGGGAGTGACCCTCGCGGTCTATGCATCGATCTGCCGGGCGACAGGGCGTCCGTTTGTGTTTCCGGGATCGGAGACGCAGTGGAAGAGCCTTACAGATATGACAGATGCGCGGCTGCTGGGACGTCATCTGATCTGGGCGTCTACTACACCGGCCGCACGAAACCAGGACTTCAACATTGTGAACGGCGACGTCTTTCGATGGAGCTGGATGTGGCAACGGCTGGCGCAGTGGTTCGGCATTGAAGCCGCACCTTTTCCAGACACGGTTTCTCCTCTGGAGAGAGAGTTGATGGATGCGGCGCCAGTGTGGGAGAAGATTGCGGCTCAATATGGTCTTGTTGAGCCCAGGTTGGATTCGCTCATCTCTGCATGGCATACGGACGCCGATCTTGGGCGGCCTATTGAGGTGGTAACCGATATGAGCAAGAGCCGACGTCTCGGATTTCTGGATTATGTGGCGACGGATGACAGCTTCTTTTCGCTGTTTCAGAAGTTACGTGACCAGCGGGTTATTCCATAATTGTGGCATCTGGAATGAGCAAGGGGATTGAGTTCAGAGATTATCGCCGAGGCGATCTTGAGGCGATGGTTGAGCTGGATGAGGAGTGTTTTGCTCCACCATTCCGATTCAGTCGCAGAGCGATGCAGAGATTTGTAGAGGCGGAGAACGCCTGGGTTGTCGTGGCTCAGGCAGGAGTGGGGCTAGCGGGGTTCTGCGTGGTGCATCGGGAGAAGACGGCCGCGGAGGAGGAGGTTGGCTACGTAGTGACGATCGACGTGGCGAAGGAGTGGCGCGGGCATGGCATAGGGGAGAGGATGCTGTCGGTGGGCGAGACGTGGGTGCGCGGCTGGGGCGGCGCGGGGATGATGCTGCATGTATTTGTTGAGAACGAAGATGCGGTCCGGTTTTATGAGCGGATGAAGTATGGGCGCATGGCAGTGCAGCGGGGGTTCTATGGGTCGGGGTTGGATGCGGCGTTGTATTGGAAGGAGCTGTTAGAGGGCCGGGCTTAAAGGATCGCGCTTTGCTCGAAGATTACTTTTTGCCGAAGACGTCGCCCATGCGGCGGATCTGAGCTCCTACGCTGCGAAGCTTTTCTTCGATGCGCTCGTAGCCTCGGTCGATGTGGTAAACGCGGTCGAGGATGGTTTCTCCGTCGGCGACGAGGGCCGCGAGGACGAGCGAGGCGGAGGCGCGGAGGTCGGAACACATGACGGCGGCAGACTGAAGCGGCGTTTTGCCGCGGACGGTGGCGGTGCGGCCCTGCACGGTGATGTTGGCTCCCATGCGGTTGAGCTCGTTTACGTGCATGAAGCGGTTTTCGAAGATGTTCTCGGTGACGTTGGAAGTTCCTTCGGTCTGGGTGGCGAGGGCCATGTACTGGGCCTGCATGTCGGTGGGGAAGCCGGGGAATTCTTCGGTGGAGATGTCGGCGGCCTTGAGCGGAGTGTCGCCGGAGCGGACGCGGATGGATTCCTTGCCTACGTCGAGGCGGACGCCGCACTCTTCCAGCTTGGCGATGAGAGCGCCGAGGTGGGCGGGCTCGCAGGAGTCGACGTTGAGGTCGCCGCCGGTGATGGCTCCGGCGACGAGGAAGGTTCCGGCCTCGATGCGGTCGGGGTTGATGCGGTGACGGGCTCCGTGGAGGCTGGTGACTCCCTGCACTTTGATGGTGGAGGTTCCGGCGCCTTCGATCTTTGCTCCCATGGCGACAAGTAAGGCTGCGAGGTCAGTGACCTCGGGTTCGCGGGCACAGTTTTCGAAGATGGTTTCGCCGTCGGCCATCACAGCGGCCATGAGGAGGTCTTCGGTGCCGGTGACGGTGATCTTGTCGAATACGATGTGCGCGCCTTTGAGACGGTTGGCGCGTGCTTCGAGATAGCCGTGATCGTAGGTGATGACGGCGCCCATGGCCTCGAGGCCCTTGATGTGGAGGTCGATGGGGCGGCCGCCGATGGCGCAGCCGCCGGGCATGGCAACGCGGGCCATGCCGGTGCGCGCGATGAGCGGACCGAGGACGAGCGAGCTGGCGCGCATGGTTTTGACGATCTCGTACTTGGCGACAGGGTCGGAGAGGATGCCGCACTTGATGCGGGTGCGGTGCTGGGCGCGGCCGTAGCCGAGCTCGACCTCGGCTCCCATAGAGGAGAGGAGCTTGCGCTCGGTCTCGATGTCGCGGACCTGGGGGATGTTTTCGAGGATGATC
>DATHJA010000070.1:0-2152 GCA_035316475.1 Edaphobacter sp.
CCCGAATCCGAGCCCGTCGAGTAAACGACAACAGACGTTCTTCTTCACCATTGCGCGGTCTATCGCTGGTACACTCATCCAGCCGCAGCGGCGCGCTACGTGGAGAAACTCATCAACCATGGCAACTACAACTACCAAACCTATCTTTCAACCTTTCGTCTCCGCCACGGAGTCGCGGCCCGAGTTCACAGCCCGCGCCCTGATCCTTGGCGCGCTCTTCGGGATCCTCTTCGGAGCCGTCACCGTCTACGTCGGCCTTCGCGCCGGACTCACGGTCGCAGCCTCCATCCCCATCTCCGTGCTGTCGATCTCGATCCTCCGGGCGTTCGGCCGCGCCAGCATCCTCGAGAACAACATCGTCCAGACGACCGGGAACGCCGGGCAGTCGATTGCCAGCGGAGTCATCTTCACGCTTCCAGCTCTCATCTTCCTGGGCTTCGACCTTGAGTCGACGCGCATCTTCGCCCTGGCGCTCTTCGGGGGCTGGCTCGGCGTGCTCTTCATGATCCCGCTCAGGCGCCAGCTCATCGTCGAAGAGCACGGCACCCTGACCTACCCCGAAGGCACCGCTTGCGCCGACGTGCTGATGGCGGGCGAGCGCGGAGGCAGCTTCGCCTCACGGGTCTTTCTCGGTCTCGGCCTCGGCAGCCTCTACACACTCTTCCAGAACGACAACCTCTTCGGACTCTTTCCTTCGACTCCCAACTACGCCCCCGATCTGGGCACGCAGCACCTGTTGCGCGGCGGGGCGATCCGCGCGGACGTGACGCCGGAGTATCTCGGCGTGGGCTACATCATCGGCATGCGCGTGGCTGCCGTCATGTTGGCCGGCGGTGTCTTCTCGTGGATGGTGCTCATGCCGGCGATCTACTTCTTCGGCTCGCACCTCACCATGCCGCTCTACCCCGGAACCACGCTGATCCGCGACATGAGTCCCTCGCAGCTCTGGTCCACCTACGTCCGTCCCATGGGAGCGGGAGCGGTGGCCTGCAGCGGTCTGATCACGCTTCTACGCACGGCTCCCACAATTCTCGGAGCGCTCACGGAGGGCTTTAAATCCCTCGGAAAGAGCAAGGGTGAGGCGCGCGATACCTCATCCAGCGTGCAGCGCACGGAGCACGATCTTCCCTGGTCGGTGGTCATCGGCGGCTCGGTCCTGCTGATCGTTCTGCTGTGGGTCTTCCTGCAGTTCAAGCCTGTGCCCGGAGCGCAGGTCGGAGCCTTCGCCAACCTTGCCGCGGCGCTGCTTGTCGTGCTCTTCGGCTTTCTGTTCGTCACCGTCTCGGCGCGCATCGTCGGGATTGTAGGTTCGAGCGCGTCGCCGGTCTCTGGAATGACGATTGCGACCCTGATGGCCACCGCCGCCATCTTCCTGGTGAAGGGATGGACCGCGCCAGCCTTCGGAGCGCTCGCCATCACCATTGGGGGCATCGTCTGCATCGCCGCCGCCAACGCCGGAGACACCGCACAGGACCTCAAGACCGGCTACCTGATCGGCGCTACTCCCTGGAAACAGCAGCTCGCCATCATGATCGGCGTCATCGTTTCGGTCCTCTCCATCGGCATCACCCTGAACGCGATGAATAAGGGCCTCGAAAGCTTTCAGCGCATGCCCAATCCCATCGCTATCTCACTTGCGAAGCTACCGGATGGCGTGCAGAACCAGGGCAACTTCACCCGCGACCACATTGCGTTGGTAGTATCCAACACACCCTCAGGCTGCAAAGATTGCAAGGACGGCTGGGGACAGAATTCCATCACCAACGCCCGCAGCTACATTCTGCTGAATGCCATAGGGTCCAACACGCTGGCCGACGGCAAGTATCTCTACAACCCCGCAACCGGGCAGATTGAGGTGCAGTGGACACAAGGCATCGGCAGCGAAAAAGCCGCGGCTCCGCAGGGACGCCTGATGGCCACCGTGATCAACGGCATCCTGAGCCGCAAGCTGCCGTGGTCGCTGGTGCTGCTTGGCGTCGCGCTCGTCATCATGGTCGAGCTGCTCGGCATCCGCTCGCTAACGCTGGCCGTGGGGGCGTACCTTTCGATCGGCACCACGCTGGCCATCTTCGTCGGCGGAGTGATTCGCTGGATGGTCGACCGCGCCGTCCAGAGGCAGCACGAGATCGGGGCCGAAGCGGAGCTCGAGGCC
>DATHJA010000071.1:0-11740 GCA_035316475.1 Edaphobacter sp.
GGCATCGACGATGACCGGGGAGGGAAGATCGGTCTTGACGCTGACGTTGAGCTCGAGGAAGCGGTGCTCCATCAGCAGCAGGATGTCTTCGACGATCTCCTTGAGATCGACAGGAACCGGCGCGCGCGATTCGCGATAGAGACCAAGCATGGCGCGGCTGATCTGGGTGACGCGTGCCAGCTCGCTCTCGGCCATGTCGATGAACTGCCTTGACTCCTCTTCGGTGACGCCGGTGCGCATGAGGTAGAGAAGGTTGGAGACGGCGTCGAGAGGGTTATGGATCTCGTGCGCGATGGTGGCGGCAAGCCGTCCGGCGACGGCGAGCTTCTCGTTGGCGAGCAGGGTCTCCTGGGTGCGGCGATCGAGCGTGATATCGCGAAAGACGAGGACGATGCCGGCGATCTCGCCGGTCTGGTCGGGGATGGGAGCGCCGCTGTCGGCGATGAGGATGCGGGTGCCATCCTTGCGGATGAGCGCGGTGTCGTGGGCTAGGCCGACGACGGAGCCAAGACGCTTGACCTTGGCCACCGGAGTCTCGACGAGCTCGTCGGTCTTTTCGTTCACGATGCGAAAGACCTCGTCGAGCGGGCGGTTGACGGCCTCGCTGGGGGGCCAGCCGGTGAGCACGGAGGCGACCGGATTCATCATCTCGATGCGGCCGTTGGCGTCGCAGGTTATGACGCCGTCGCCGATGGAGGCGAGGGTGGTCCTGAGACGCTGCTCGGATTGAAAAAGCTCCTCGGCGCGGCGGCCCAGGACTTCAAGGGAGGTCCGGTAGGCGGAGGAGACGGCATTGAGGCGGCTGCGGGTGAACAGGCCGATGAGTACACCCATGCTCAGAGCGATGGCAACCAGCGCCTCAACCATGTTGCGGACCTGGCGATGCCACTGCTGGATTCTGACGGACCGGCCAGCCTCGGCGTGGCGAGTGATGGCGACGAGGTCCTGGCGGACCTGGTCCATAAGGGTCTTGCCGTAGAGATTGAGGGTGACGTCGTTGGCTTTTCCACCGGCGCGCACGGTCGCGATGATGGGCAGGGCGAAGGCGTCATGCCAATTCTGGTATTCGTTGCCAAGATCGTCCAGGTTATGGCGCTGGATGTCGTCGGGTTGAAGCACGGCCGCCAGGTTATCCATCTCGGACTGAATGCTGCCCTCGGCCTGGCGGTAGTCGGTGAGGAAACGGTCGTCTCCGGTAGCCTCGTAGCCCCGCAGGCCGGACTCCTGGTCGACGATGAGCTTTGCGACCTGGGCGGCCTGCGCGATGCCGGCGTCGGCTTCCTGGATGAGGCGGACGGTCTCGTTGGCGCCGCGCACCTGCAGGTAGAGAGCCCAGGCCGTGATCAACAACGCGATCACCGGAAGCAGGAAGACCTGCCGCAGGATTCGATTGAACTGAGTCAGATTCACGTTGTTATCGGCCTATCGGCTAAGGCGTCGTTACGGGCTGCTGCAGCAGGCTTTCCAGCTTCTGCAGCAAGATCGGAGCGCCTTCTCCCTTCGTCATATAAAGATCGACCATGGAGGTTACTTCAGGGGGAAGACCGATGTAGGCCGAGAGAAGAAGGATCGGCACCTGGGGCTTGATCTGGCGCATGCGCTCGGCGACCTCGCCGCCATGCATGCCGGGCATGGAGTAGTCGAGTACGACCGCTTCGACCGGCTCCTTTTCGAAAAGAGAAAGTCCGCTGACACCATCGACTGCGGTAAGTACCTGGTAGCCGGAGCGTTCGAGCAGGATCTTTCGAACTTTCAGCCCGACGAGTTCGTCATCGACACACAGAATCAAGTGGGGGTTCTGTACCATAGGGTTCATCCGATCAGAGAAGCGAGCAGGTTTTCGGTCAGAACGAAGAACGCAATCCCGCGTAGAATCTGTCTTCGAGTATACGTAGGCGTCCCGGCTTGAACCAGTCATCGATGATTCATCGTACGTTAGCAAAAGTTGAACCTGCGTTAGGCTAAGCTCTTAGACGGAAACGTCGCGTAAATTTATGAGGTCGTTCATTTGAGTCAGACGATTTTTCTGTTGGAAGATGATGCCGACATCTCACGGCTGGTGCAATATCATCTGGAAAGTGCAGGATTCACTGTTCGGCCGTATCTTGTAGTAGGACAGATACTTACGGATGCAGAACGACAGCCGCCCTCGCTCTTTCTTCTGGACATCATGGTCCCTGGAGGAGATGGACTGGATCTCTGCCGCCGGCTGCGGCAGAACCCGACCCTCAGCGTGGTTCCGATCATCTTTCTCACAGCTCGGGCGGCGGAGAACGACCGCGTTCACGGCCTCGACCTGGGAGCGGACGATTACATCACCAAGCCCTTCGGGACGCGCGAGCTGGTTGCGCGGGTGAAGGCGGTCCTGCGCCGGTTCGAGCGGCCAACGACTCCATCGGTGGTGAAGTTCGAGAATATCGAGATCGATGCTGGCGCAATGCAGCTTCGCGTTGGCGGAGATCTGGTGACGACGACGGCGACCGAGTTCCGCTTGCTGGATTATCTGGCGCGGCATCCGGGCCGGGTGTTCAGCCGCGACCATCTTCTGGATGCGGTGTGGGGCGATGCGCGCTTCGTGACACCGCGCTCGGTCGATGTCTATGTCCGCCGGATCCGCGAGAAGATCGAGCTCGATCCGGAGACGCCACGGTATCTGAAGACGATGCGCGGAGCGGGCTACCGGTTCGAGATCCCCAAAGCGATTCAGGTTCCGGCTTAGAGGTCCGGCCTTGACGCGTGGCATCTTCTCCGCACTTCTCCTTTACGTCACGATCGCTCTGGCCATCGTTGCGCTGTCGGGGTCCGTCGGGTGGCTTCTTGTAGTCGTTGCGATTGTTGTGTGCGGGCTGCTGGTTTCGCTGTTCTTTTCAAGGAAGATGCGCCGGGAGATCGCGCAGCTTGAGGTAGCGGCGACGGCGATCGGTGCGGACCCGATCGCGGCTCCCAACCCTGGATTCCTCGACTTTGAGGGGTTGGCGCAGGCCATCACCCAGGCTTCGAACCGCGTGGAGCGGACCCTTAGCGAGGCCGGAGAGAGCAGGCGCGAGCTGGAAGCAATGATCGACAGCATGCAGGACGCCGTGGTCGCTGTGGATCCGGCGGGACGCATCCAGTGGACGAATCAGAGAATGCAGAAGCTGATTCCGGGGATGTCGTTTTCTAGCGTGGTCCGGGTGGGACATGCGCTGGTGCAGACAATCCGCGATCCCGAAGTACTGGAGTGCATGCGAATCGCGCTCGATCAGCGCGTGCTTAGTGAGAGGCGCTCAACTTCGCTACTGCCGGGCCGCATCTTCGAAGTGGCCGCATCGCCGATGCCTGGCGGAGGAGCCGTCGCCGTGTTGCATGACATTACCCGGATCGAGCAGGTGGAGCGGACGCAGAGGGAGTTTGTCGCCAACGTGAGCCACGAACTGCGCACGCCGTTGACTTCGATTACAGGGTATGTGGAGACGTTGCTGGATCACGAGGGAAGCCTGAGCCCGCAGGCGCGCGAGTTTCTGACGACGATTCACAAGAACGCGACGCGCATGAATCGCCTGACCGAGGATCTGCTGGTGATGGCGCGGGTCGAGTCTTCCGAGCAGAAGCTGCATCCGGCCCCGGTTCGCGCGGAGACCCTGGTCCGCGATGCGGTGCAGGCGATGAGCGGAATGGTGCAGGACGAAGAGGCCATCCTCGAGGTTGGCGAGACCACCAATTGCGAGGTCTTTGCCGACCAGGACGCGATTGTGCAGGTGCTGAGCAACCTGATCGAAAATGCGATCAAGTATGGTCACGCGCGTGCTGATGAGGCGAGCCGCGTCGTGGTGAGCGCAATAGCCGGAGTGGAGGAGGTGGAGTTCCAGGTCCAGGATTTTGGTCAGGGAATTGCTTCCGAGCATCAAGGTCGAATCTTCGAGAGGTTTTACCGGGTCGACAAGGCGAGGTCACGGGAGTCCGGAGGGACTGGGCTCGGTCTGGCCATCGCCCGCCATGTCGTCCAGACGCAGGGCGGGACGATCCGGGTGGAGAGCGAGCTCAACGTGGGCAGCACCTTTATTTTCACTCTTCCGCGGGTTTCTAGCGCTGCTATCTGATTTGTTTTTCTGCGTTTTCACTGCGATGTAACCTCTCATTAACAATCTCCCAGCACACTTAATAGGGGTATGCAGCCTTACCTGTGTATCGTTATTTGCGAGGGGGAAGTGTGAAAAAGAGCGTTATTGCAGCAGGCGTGTTGGCCTTGGCCGCCATCGGAGCCAGCGCACAGAATTTGAATGGAGCGGGAGCTACCTTTCCTTACCCGATCTATTCGAAGTGGTTCAGCGAGTACAACCAGCAGCATCCTTCGGTGAAGATCAACTACCAGTCCATCGGTTCGGGCGGCGGAATTCGTCAGGTCTCGGATGGAATCGTAGATTTTGGCGCAAGCGATGGGCCGATGAGTGACGAACAGATCGCCGGCGCCAAGGTGAAGACGCAGCATATCCCCACCGTACTGGGCGCCGTGGTCCCGGTTTATAACATTCCGGGCTTCAGCAAGGATCTGAACTTCTCGGGCGACGTCATCGCCGACATCTATCTGGGAAAGATCACGAAGTGGAACGACGGCCGTATCGCGAAGGACAATCCGGGCGCAAACCTTCCGGATAAGCCGATCCTTCCGGTCTATCGTTCCGATGGCAGCGGAACGACCTATATTTTCACGGACTATCTCTCCAAGGTAAACCCGGACTGGATCAGCAAGGTTGGAAAGAACACTTCGGTGAAGTGGCCTACCGGGATTGGCCAGAAGGGCAACGAGGGAGTTGCCGGCATGGTTCGCCAGTCGCCGTACTCGTTCGGCTATGTCGAGCTGATCTACGCGCTGCAGAACAAGATGTCGTTCGGCGCGGTGAAGAACGCGTCGGGCAAGTTCGTGAAGGCTTCGACCGATGGCGTCACCGCCGCTGCTGCCGCTGCTGCGAAGTCGATGCCCGCCGACTATCGTGTGTCGATCACCAACTCCCCGGGAGCGGCTTCGTACCCGATCTCGAGCTTCACCTGGCTGCTGATTCCGACGCACTCGACCGACGCCACGAAGACGAAGGCCCTGAAGGACTTTCTGGGCTGGATGCTTGACCATGGCGAAAGCGAGGCCTCAGCTCTGAGCTATGCTTCTCTGCCGAAGCCGGTGCAGGACATGGTTCGCAAGACCATCGCTCAGATCAAGTAGCGAAGTCCGCCGCGCGTATCAGCAGCAGGGCTCGCGCGCGGCGGTTCTTGTTTACCAGATACAATCACCCTGAATCTTTTAACCCAGAAACGATCTCTTCCGTTGCATGAGTATTGAAAAGGAATACGGCGCACCACCGCCCGTTCGAACTTCGATCCCGGTGGTTCCCACGACGGAAGAGAAGCCGTCGTCCGCTTCGCCGCCTCTCTCGGCGGTCCGGGAGTTTTTGAACACACGCGGCAGTGGCCGGCTCGCGGATACGACCTTCTCCACCCTGATGCTGGCCTGTGCCTGCAGCATCTTTGTCATCGTCCTGTTCATCTTCTGGATCCTGATCAAGAACTCGCATCTCAGCCTGGTCGCATTTGGCTGGAAGTTCTTTACCCGTGAAGCATGGGATCCGGTCTCCGGCGACTTCGGAGCGCTTCCATTTATCTATGGCACGCTCGCAACCTCTCTGCTTGCGCTCGCGATGGCGGTGCCGCTCGCGCTTGGGGTCGCAATCTTCCTCACGGAGTTGTGCCCGCGGCCCCTGCGGGCTCCCATCTCGTTCCTGAGCGAGCTGCTGGCCGCGATCCCCAGCGTGGTCTATGGCCTGTGGGCGGTCTTCGTGCTGGTCCCCCTGATGCGGGACATGATCGGCCCATTTCTGGTAAAGACGCTGGGCTGGACGGGCTTCTTCGAGGGAACAAACTTCGGCGTGGGCCTGCTGACGGCCAGCATGATCCTGGCCATCATGATCCTGCCGATCATCTCGTCGCTGACGCGCGACATCATGCGGGCTGTTCCCGATAGCCAGCGCGAGGCGGTGCTGGCGCTGGGAGCGACGCGCTGGGAGATGATTCGCATCGGGGTTCTGCGCAACTCGCGGATCGGTATCGTCGGAGCCGTGATGCTGGGGCTGGGCCGTGCGCTGGGCGAGACGATGGCCGTCACGATGGTGATCGGCAACCATCCGAATATCAGCAAGAGCCTGTTCGCTCCGGGATATACGCTGGCCAGCGTCATCGCAAATGAGTTCTCCGAGGCGACGGGCGATCTTTATTACAGCGCCCTGATCGAGATCGGACTGGCACTCTTTCTTGTAACGATCGTCGTCAACGCGATTGCCCGCCTGATGGTCTGGGCAGTGACGCGCGGCGCGCCTTCGAGGACCTCCTGATGAGCACGCAACCGATCCAGGCACGGCCGCTGGGAGAACCCCGCAAGCCGTCGCGCGCAAACATCGTAAGGCGACAGGCCTCCGACTACATCGTCTCCGGTCTTACGATCCTGGCGACGGTGCTGGTGCTGGCTCCGCTGGCTGCGATTCTCTTCTACCTGCTGTATAAGGGAGCCTCTTCGCTCAATCTGGCCTTCTTCACGCATATTCCCGCCCCGGTGGGCGAGCAGGGCGGAGGAATGGCGAACGCCATCGTCGGTTCGGCCATCGTTCTTGCGGTGGCGAGCCTGATGGGGATTCCCGTTGGAATCGCCGCGGGAATTTACCTGGCTGAGTTTGGCCGGGAGACTTTTCTGGGGAACGCCGTGCGTTTCACCGCCGATGTCCTGAATGGCGTTCCCTCCATCGTGATGGGAATTGCGGTTTATTCGCTCGTGGTGAGACCGCATCCGCCTTACTCGGCCTTCGCGGGTGGCGTGGCTCTGGCGATCATGATGATCCCGACGATCACGCGTACGACGGAAGAGATGCTGAGCACAGTTCCCCATGCGATCCGCGAGGCGGCGCTTGGGCTGGGCGTGCCCAAATGGAGAACAGCTGTCTCCGTGAGCCTGCGGACTGCTTCGCCTGGCATCATTACGGGTTGCATGCTCGCCTTTGCGCGCGTGGCGGGAGAGACCGCTCCGCTGCTGTTTACCGCGTTCGGAAACCAATTCTGGAGCTTCAGGCTGGACCAGCCGATCGCCGCGTTGCCCCTGCAGATCTACGCGTACGCCATCTCACCCTATGATGAGTGGCACAGGCTGGCCTGGGCGGGAGCTCTGGTACTGATCGCTCTCATTATGATTTCGGTGACGCTGGTCCGCATCTTTGCCGACCGCGGCATGCTCAAGGGAGGAAGTTAGTGGGAGTCGGTATTCAAGTGGAAGATTTGAACGCGTGGTATGCATCAAACCACACGCTGCAGGACATCAACCTGCATATTCCGGCCAATCACGCGACCGCTCTCATTGGCCCTTCGGGCTGCGGCAAGTCGACCTTTGTGCGCTGCCTGAACCGGATGCACGAGACGAACCCGATTGCACGCGCGACCGGTGTGGTGAAGATGGGTGAGATCGATATCTACCGTGAGGCGTCGCCGGTAGAGATTCGCCGCCGCGTGGGCATGGTCTTCCAGCGGCCCAATCCGTTTCCGACGATGTCGATCTACGACAACGTGATCAGCGGTCTGAAGCTGAATGGGTTCCGCAACCGCCGCGTCCTGGACGAGACGGTGGAGCGGTCTCTCAAGCAGGCCGCGCTCTGGGAAGAGGTGAAGGACGATCTGAAGAAGAAGTCCGGCGCATCGCTCTCCGGTGGCCAGCAGCAGCGTATGTGCATCGCGCGGGCGCTTGCGGTCGATCCCGAGGTGCTGCTGATGGACGAGCCGGCTTCGGCACTCGACCCAGTCTCCACCTCGAAGATCGAGGACCTGATCTTCCAGCTTAAGAGCCAGTACACCATCGTCATAGTCACGCACAACATGCAGCAAGCGGCTCGCGTTGCGGAGAATACGGGGTTCTTCCTCAACGGCAAGCTGGTCGAGTTCGACTCAACGCATAAAATCTTTACCAACCCCCGGGATAAGCGCACGGAGGATTACATTACCGGGAGGTTTGGCTGATGCGGGTAAAGTTTCATCAGAGCCTGGACGAGCTGAAGGAGAGGCTGCTTGTGATGGCAGGCATGGCCGAGCAGGCGATCCAGCGCTCGATCGAGGCGTACCGCACTCGCGACCTAAGCATCTGCGAGCTCGTACTGCGTTCGGAGCCCGCAATCAATCGCCTGGAACGCGAGATCGACCAGATGGCTCTCGATCTGCTGGCCATGGAGCAGCCCATGGCGATCGATCTTCGCTTCATCCTCTCCGTGATCCGCATCAACGCCGATCTGGAGCGAGTCGGGGACCAGGCAGTTAATATTGCGATTCGTGTGCGCGAGATGGGAGCGTTCTCGAATATAGATCTTCCGGTCGATATCCCGAAGCTTGCCGAGCTGGCTTCGGCGATGGTGCGCAAGGCACTGCAAGCCTTCATCGAAGGCGATGCAGCGATGGCGGACTCCGTGTTTCTGATGGACGATCAAGTGGACAAGATGAACGATGCCGCCTACTACGCCCTGAGCACGCTGATCAAGGAAAAGCCGGAGTTGACGCCGCAGTCGCTGAATGCGCTTATCATCGCGCGCAATCTGGAACGGGTAGGCGATCACGCGACAAACATCGCCGAGGACGTCATTTTCTGGGTTCGTGGAGCGGATGTTCGTCATCACGCTGCCCCGGCCTCATAGCCTTACTCCAACGGCCACCAGGTAAGGCCCGGGAGCATGGGGTAGTAGAGGCCGAGGCGGATCGTCGCGGGATCGCTGGCGCCGAGCATTGCCCGCGCATAAGTCTCCAACTGAGCAGCGTAACGTTCTCGCTCCCGAGAGAAGAACTCCTCCCGAGAGTCTCCGGAGTACTGCGTCGTCTTGTAATCGATGATCCACAGGTGACTCTCTCCGCTTGTGTCCGGTTCAGGGCCGGCGCGAAAGATGCGATCGAGACGAACGCTGGAGAATCCTTCCTGCCAGGACCGCAGAGCGTATTCGCTGAAGGCTTCACTCCTGGCTCCCAATATCCATAGGCCTTCGGGAGAGCGCAGAGTCAGAGTTAGGGCGTTCTGGACCCGGGCAGTAAGCTGCTCGACCGCCTGAGGTGAAAGTCCGCTGCTGCGGAGTACGGCGGATATCCGCGGCCGCCATCCTGCAACTCTTTCAAGCAGCATGTGGGCGCTGGATCCGGCGGCGAGCTCCGATGCCAGGATCTCGAGAAATGCGTGAACCGCAGTTCCAAAGGCTCGTGCTTCGAAGGAACCCTCCGGCCTGCTGAATCGAGCCAAGGGAACAGGCTTTGAGGCAGCGACCGATTGACCGGGTTGAAAGCGGTTCGAGGCAACGAAGTTCAATGGAAGCCGGTGCAGGATGGCACTCTTCGGCTCGTCGGCTTCGGCCGCCAGACTCGGCAGGATGAGAGCCTCCGGTGATGGTGGTGTCGGCAGAGTAATGACGGGCGCGATCAGAGGACGTGCACTCGATTGCGTATCGACAAAATGCGGTTCGGCTGCGGGCCATGCTGCTTGAAGCAGGCTTCCTGGATTCTGCCGGATACTGCCATTTTGATTTTGCTCTGGAGAGGCGAAGAGGTGAAGCTCCTCTCGGGCGCGCGTACAGGCGACATAGAAGAGGCGCCGCGACTCCGCGTTTTCGCGGGCGCGCTGGATGCGGTCAAGCCAGAGATTCAATGCTTCGGAGTCTCGACCTTTGCCTGCGATAGGAGCAAGCAGGACCGCGGCGGAGTGCTCGTCCGGCGAGACCACCTCGTTCCATGTGAGCAGCCGGTTGCGGCTGTTACGGCTTCTCTTCTCGAGCCCTGGGACGAACACAACATCCCACTCCAGTCCCTTCGAGCCATGAATCGTCATCAGATCTACTGCGTCCGAAGACGCAGCGGGTTCGGCATAAAGCTGCCGCAGACGAAGCCGGAGCAGGTTGAGATCGACCGGCCCCTGCCTCTCGAGCTCGTCCAACAGTTCGAGATAGGTGCGAACGTTCGTCTTCTCCTCGTCTGTGAGAGGAGTATCACCGCCGAGAGTTCGCCACGTCCTCTCCACCCACTCGGCGAGGGAGATGCGCGAATGCTGGCGGATGGCAGCCTCGAGGACAGGCCAGACCCGCACGAGCCGCTGACAGCTCTCTTCGCTGAGGTCCTGACCGCGTTCGACGATGAGCTCTTCGATAGTTCTTTCGAACAGGCTGGAGTCATCCTGACCGGTCAACATATGCAGCTCGGCGAGTTCCAGTCCACACCACGGCGCGCGGAGCACAGCCAGCCATGCAATGCGGTCGGCTGGATGCAGAAGAGCGCGTGTAAGTGCGAAGATGTCCAGCACCTCGGGTCGCTCGTCGAGCGATTCGATCCTCACCGCGCGAAAGGGAACCGGTTGAGCCGCGCGCGGACGCTTGAGCTCGGCGACGATCTCGGTGAGATGGGCCCGGTTACGGACGAGCACGGCGATCCTCCATGGAGCCGTCCGGCCTGCGGGAAGAGGACGGGAGCGCCACTGCTCGGCGAGTCTGCGGATCTCCGCGGCTTCGCGCCTTGCCTGCCGGTGACGGGCGCGGCGTCTCTCTTCCGTCGCACCGCCAAAAGGAATGACCTGCGCGTGCCACACGATGCTTTGCGGCACATCCGGAGATTCACCGCGGACCGGCTGCGCCTCGACATAAGGCACCTCTTCCGGATGGCCTTCTTTGAGCGTTTGCGGAAAGAGCCTGGAGAAGTCGTGGTTGAAGGAGCGCACAAGGCCGCCCTGCGAGCGGAAGTTGGCCGTCAGGCGCAGGCATCCGAGCTCGAGATCGCCGAGACGCTGTTGCTGCATGGTGCGGATGAACCGCTCCACGCGCGCCTGCCGGAACAGATAGATGGACTGCTTGGGGTCGCCGACGAGGAAGACGGTTTGACTGCGGCCATCCCATCCCTGCGTCAGAAGCTGGATCAACTCGTACTGGCTGGTGGAGGTATCCTGCATCTCGTCCACGAGGATGTGTTGCAGCCGCGTTCCCAGCGCCGTCTCAAGCGCAGCACCTTCGTTGCGCAGCGTGGCACGAGCCGCAAGACCGGGTTCGGTGAAGTCGCACTCGCCCCGTTCGGCAAAGACAACCTGAAGCTCGGCCAGAGCGCGATAGAGCACGCGGAAGAGCGCCTTTGCGACTCTCCACTGCTCTGGCGGGTACTTCGCAGGAGGAAGCGAGGCGATGCCCTCGATCGCTTTTTCCAGATCGTCGTGTCCGCGAAACCGCTCGACAATCTCGCGCAGGCGACGAGTCTGATCTTTATCCAACATGAAGAAGACATGGTTCCGATTGAATCCCGACCGCCAGCCGCCGGACGGCTTCACCAGAAGATGAGCCAGTGCCTTCCAGTGGTCGAGATCTTCGGCTGTCTCTCCCGGTGTGCGGGCGAGACCAGCGCAGATCGCGATCGGAGATGGCTCGCCGTCGATACCCTCGTTGCCGCTGAGCTCCGCCGCCAGCAGCGAAAGCTCGTACAGCAGCGGAGCCGGAATCAGCCGGGTGAGCTTCGAAAGCTCCGTGCAGATGGCGTCGGCCAGCGTATGCTCGATCTGCGGCAGCACCGTGCCATCGAGATACTCCTCTTCCAACATCTCGTGGCCCAGAGGAATCAACCGGCCCCATTGGTCGCGCAGGGCCAGCATCTCCGCCAGCAGATCGCGCACCTGGGCCAGATTTCCGTCGCGGTGCAGAAGGATCAGGCGAAGAGCGTCGTCGAGAGCCGTATCGTC
>DATHJA010000072.1:0-9960 GCA_035316475.1 Edaphobacter sp.
CGATACGAGTCGCCACCGCGATCGACAACACCGCGATGCGCCGTATCGAGATCGGCTTTGATCTTCTTGAGAATCGTGAGAGGCATGGCGCAGACGGCATAGTCGGCCTCGATATGTTTGCCGTTGCCATACCCCACGCGGACTCCTTTAGCCGTCTTAGTAATCTCTGTTACCGGAGCGTCGTAAACAACGACAGGTCCCAGATTCTTGGCGAGCGCGATGGAGATCTGCTGCATTCCATTGACCGGCTGGAACATCGTAGCCTGCCAGTCCCAGGCTTCTTCATAGAGCTCTGCACCCCAAAAGTTCGCATCGAGAAGCTCATGAATGCTCAGGGGGTGGTCATCGAGGATCATCGTCTGTGGGCCCGCGCCGGGATAGCGCTTGATATCGGAGCGATCGGAGCCGGCGTATTTTCCACTCTTATCCAGGGGACCGTAGACCTTGAGAACATCCACCATCCGTTGCCGATCTTCCGTGCTCAGCTCCTGATCGAGCGCTCCTCCCGCAATCGCCTTGGATAGGAGCTCACTGACCTGGCCGCGGGTATCGTTGATCGCTTTGCGTTGACATATCGCCTTACCACCGTTGACCTTGTCGTTCTGCAGAAGTGTCGAGCGCGAGGTGTTGACCTCGACTTCAAGAGGAACTTTTAACTCACGACAATAGCCGAGCATCGTTCCATGGACGGAGGGAAGCCGGGCAGGGCCCATGTTCTGGTACAGCCCTTCGCTCCAGGTGATCGATTGCTTCGTTCCATCGACAAACTCCACCACGTCCCCGTTACGGGCGCTCCAGGCCCGGCCGCCGGGACGGTGCCGCGCCTCAAGCAGCGTAACTTCGTAGCCCAGCTTCTTTGCCTCGTACGCCGTGACCAGGCCTCCGACTCCGCCGCCTAGCACAACGATCTTTACACCTTTGCCTACACCTGCTGCCGCTGCAATCGGCTGAGCCGCCATTGCCTTCATCGGCATCAGTCCCAACGACTGCATGGTTGTGAACGCAGCGCTGTACCCGCCAGCCTGCCCTACACGCATAAGAAAATCGCGTCTGGAGATTCCCATCGAAAGACACCTCGCCCTGGAAGGATTTTGCGATCAACTCTCTTATCGCCAGAGAAGTTGAAGATCGGATTGTGAAGAGAGATGGAGCTCCGCCGGAAGATGGCATCGTGGCCAAAGTGCGAAGAACTGCATATTTTCAAGTAGCTGTAATTTCAATGTATCGTAAATTTTCCGGCGATTGCTACTTAATCTCAGCCATCCAGTCACAAATTCGACGAAAAACATCCCGCGGTTCCTGGTAGCCTCGGCCGGGACCCGATACTGTCAGGGCTATCCTATAACTCACAAAAGACCGTACAATCTTAGGTATCCTAAGGATGAGCAGGTCCACAAAATCTGCAGAAGTTTGCGTTTCAAGCGGGAGTGGCGAAATGGCAGACGCACTTGGTTTAGGTCCAAGCGGAGAAATCCGTGGGGGTTCGAGTCCCTTCTCCCGCACCACTTCAGACAACACGCTTGAGTAACGAGCTCTGCGGCTGCGCAGAAATCATACCGCGGATACAGCTGCGAGCCCGCTCAAGATGTACCAGCACAGCATCTCCCACCTACGACGTATTCAATGTGCCGCCGAGATCAGGGGTTCGCGCACCCGCAGCCAGCGCGTCGATGCATGCCTGCTCCACCAGCGCAGCCTCCCTGGGCATACCCATCGAGACGCGCACGGCCCGCTCCATCATTGCCGGGCCAATACCATCGCCGGGCAATACGAGAATCCTGAATGTTTCGCTCATGAATAAACTGCTTTCCTCTCTTTGAAGCTCTAACCTGCATACGACATCACAGGCATAGGAAGCAGATCTGTACGAGGATCTACAGGAAAGATTCGAGGTCAGTTGATAGACGTGACCGGAACAGGTGCCCCGCTGAACTTCATCAGTCCGAGATATACCGCTCCTGCGACGAAGAAGCCGGCAAACCAAGCGTAATCGTAGAGAAAGCGGAGAGCTGGAACGACAAGACCAATGAGGGCGACGAGAACACCCACTATGAGCGCAGCGATCGCCCGGCTATTGATGCCACTGGTGTATTCGTATGCCCCTCCACGTCTGTAGAGTGAGTCGGTGTCGAGGCTCGTGCGGCGCAGCAGAAAGTAGTCGGCGATCATGATGCCAGCAACCGGACCAAGCAAGCCGGAGTAGCCGATGAGCCAGCCGAAGATGTAGCTGCCGAAGCTGCTTACCAGCTTCCAAGGCATCATCGCCAGTCCCAGAAAGCCCGTAATCAAACCGCCAGTACGGAAACTGATATAGCGCGGAGCGAGGTTGGAGAAGTCGTTCGACGGCGAGACGACGTTGGCGCCAATGTTGACGTTAAGCGTCGCAACCAGCAAGGCGATGAGCGCGAGAAATGCGACAAACGGCTGATGGAATCGACCGAGCAACGTGATCGGGGACCAGATAGGTTCACCGAAGATCACGACCGAAGCGGAGGTACAGGCAATGCCGATAAAGGAGTAAAGCGTCATAGCGACGGGAAGACCGAAGGCCTGACCGACGATCTGCGCGTCTTGGTTCTTCGCGTAGCGCGTGAAGTCAGGAATATTGAGTGAGAGTGTTGCCCAATAGCCCACCATCGCAGTAAGCGACGGGAAGAAAAACTTCAAGAAGGCACCGGTTGAATGGAACTGGCTCGGCGTCGAAAGCATTGGGCCGAAGCCACCCGCCTTGTGCAGCATCCAGAAGAGCAGCGTCAGCGACATGACAAGCATGAACGGTGCGGAGAAGCTCTGCAGGAAGCGGATGGATTCGACACCGCGCCATACGACGAACATGTTCAGCAGCCAGAAGCCAAGAAAGCAGATCCACAGCACCGCAGGATGCGTGGCCGTCTGCGGCCACAGCACGTTGAGCATGGCAAAGATCGCCTGGCCACCGAGCCACGACTGGATTCCAAACCAGCCGCAGGCAACGAGTGCGCGAAGAATAGCAGGGATGTTCGCACCGCGCGTGCCAAACGATGCCCGCACGAAAACTGGAAACGGAATACCGTACTTCGATCCAGCATGAGCATTGAGGATCATAGGCAACAACACGATCAGGTTGCCGAGAAGAATTGTTCCTACCGCCTGCTTCCAGTTCATGCCGCCTGCAATAAGCGAAGAGGCGAGCATGTAGGTCGTTACCTCCATCGACATGGAGAACCAGAGCGCAATGTAATTATAGGTCGACCATGTGCGGCGATCGGGCGGCGTGGGCGCGAGGTCCTCGTTGTACAGCTGAGGATCGTGTGGCACGTCGTGATAAACGATATCGGAGTCGAGTGCAGGCTGCATCACGTCCATGCCCCTCCCCGAGCCTCGCGGCGGAGGTATTCACCTCGTCCTGCGGCAGCGATGTATTTACCGTCATCGACAATGAGCTCTCCGCGCGAGAAGACCTTCGCAGCGTTGCCCTTCACCTTCCAGCCTTCAAACAGCGAGTAGTCGCAGCGCATGTTGTGCGTCGCCGCTGAGATCAAGTGCTCCATGTTCGGGTCCCACAGCACGACGTCGGCGTCGGCTCCCTTCGCGATGACTCCCTTCTTCGGGTACATCCCGAAGATGCGCGCCGGCGCGGCAGATGTAATCTCAACGAATCGTTCCAGACCGATCTTGCCTGCGCCAACACCGTGGTGATAGAGCAGCTGCAGCCGGTTTTCAACGCCAGGGCCGCCGTTGGGGATCTTCGAGAAATCATCCTTGCCGAGCTGCTTCTGATCGGCGAAGCAGAAGGGACAGTGATCGGTGGAGACGACCTGCAGGTGGTCATGCACCAGGCCATCCCAGAGCTTTGGCTGGTTCCTCCTCCCGCGCAGTGGCGGCGTGAAGACATATTTCGCTTCCTCGAAGCTCTTACCAGGCATCTGGTCTTCAATCGAGAGAAGAAGGTATTGCGGACATGTCTCTGCGAAGGCAGGAAGACCGCGGTCGCGCGCCTCGCGAACCTGGTTCAATGCATCTTCGCTGGAGAGATGCACGATGTAGATCGGGGTGCCCGCGATCTCGGCCAGCGCAATACAGCGATTGACAGCCTCGGCCTCAGCAATCGTGGGCCGCGTGAGAGCGTGATAAATGGGCGCGGTCTTTCCCTCGGCGAGCGTCTGCTGGACAATCGTGTCGATGACGGAGCCGTTCTCGGCATGCATGCAGATGAGCGCTCCGTTCTTTGATGTCTGCTGCAGTGCCTTGAAGATGGTGCTGTCGTCAACCATCAATACGTTCGGATAGGCCATAAAGAGCTTGAAGCTGGCAACCCCCTCGCGCACCATATCGTCCATATCGGCAAGTCCCTGTTTCCCTGCCTCGGAGCCCAGGTCCGTTACGATCATGTGCAGTCCGTAGTCGATACAGGCTTTGCCCTCGGCCTTTCCGCGCCAGATATCGAGCGCATCGCGCATACGCGTACCGCGTGCCTGGATAGCGAAATCAACGATGGTTGTTGTTCCGCCGATGGCAGCCGCACGGGTACCGGTGAGAAAGTCGTCGGCAGAGACTGTGCCTCCGAAGGGCATATCCATGTGCGTGTGCGCGTCGACCCCTCCAGGGATGACGAAGAGACCGGCAGCGTCTACACAGGTGTGGCCCTTTGCGTCGATTCCAGCCCGAACCTCTGTGATCTTCCCCACTTCGACAAGCACATCGGCGGCTTGCCTCCCGTCAGCGTTGACGACTATACCATTCTGAATCAGTGTTCCCATCCGACTCCTATTCAGTGCTTTTTTCACTCGCCACTAGACCGGCGCGGAGCTCCGCTCTGCCCAAGTCTCGGGCGCAAGGCCCGTATCGACGCGTTCCATGGTGATGCAGTTCTCAACGGGGCATACGAGCGAGCAGAGATTACAGCCGACACAATGGTGCTCATCGACGCGCGGAATGCGCTCGAGTGGTGTAACGGAGTTGTTGGCTGCTGCGCTAAGATCAAGCTTTGGAATCGGCGTCATCGAGATGCGGCGGCTGGATTCTGCTGTAACTTGTGCAGGTGTGCGCGTCGTATCCGGCGCCGGCGATGTACGGTCGAGATGAATGCACTGATGCGCACCGTCCCAGCAGGCTGTGTAACAAAGCTGACAGCCGATGCAGAGCTCTTCGTGGATGCGCGCGACGATCTTGTAGTTGAGATTGAGATCCTTCCAGTCGCGAACCTTTGGAATCGACAGGCCGCGAAAGTCATCGATCGTCGAATAGCCCTTCTCGGTCATCCATTGCAGCATGCCGTCGGCCATATCTTCGACAATGCGATAGCCGTAGTGCATGACCGCAGTACAGACCTGAACGGAACTGCTGCCCAGCAGGAGAAATTCAACGGCATCACGCCATGTGCCGATGCCCCCGATGCCGGAGAGCGGCAAAGCAGAGAGAGGATCGGACATCACCTGGTGCACCATGTTCAACGCGATCGGCTTGACTGCGGGACCGCAGTAACCTCCATGCGAGCTGAGGCCGTCGACATTGGGGTTCGGCTCTAACGTATCGAGATCGATGCCTGTGATGGAGTTGATGGTGTTGATCGCGGAGAGCGCATCGGCTCCGGCGCGCTTTGCGGCTCGCGCGGTCGCACGAATGTCGGTGATGTTGGGCGTGAGCTTGACAATGACCGGCGTACGCGCCTTCTCTTTGACCCACCCGGTAATACGCTCGGCATACTCGGGCACCTGTCCGACAGCTGAGCCCATGCCGCGCTCGCTCATGCCATGCGGACAGCCAAAGTTGAGCTCGAGCCCATCGGCTCCGGCGTCTTCTGTTCGCTGAACGATATCGTGCCACGCCTCGCGCCGGCTCTCGACCATAAGCGATGCAATGACGACGTGGCTCGGATAACGTCGTTTGACCTCGGCGATCTCGGCGAGATTGGCCTCGATAGGTCGATCGGAGATGAGTTCGATATTGTTGAGACCCATCATGCGCCGGCCATCCCAGTCGATCGAGGAGTAACGTGAACTGACATTGGTGATCGGTTCGCCGATAGTCTTCCACACCGCACCGCCCCATCCAGCATCAAATGCGCGCATCACCTGTTCGCCACAGTTCGCAGGCGGCGCAGAGGCGAGCCAGAACGGATTTGGGCACTTGATCCCGCAGAACATAGTCTCAAGTGTGGGCTTATTGGCCATGATTGCCCTCCAGCCATGCGGCCATGGCGATACCGGCGCGCTTACCATCCGCGACGGCGTCGACGACCTCACGGCCGCCGTTGGTACAGTCCCCACCCGCAAAAAACTTCGGGTTTGACGTCTGCCCTGTCGCACGGTCGATAAGAATACGTCCCCGATCGAGCCTGATCGTATCGCCAAGGAAGGTTGTGTGTGTCGACTGACCTATGGCGAGAATGATGAGATCAACGGCAAGAGTGAAAGGGGGGACCGACTGCGGGACTAGAGAGTCGTCTTCTGCCGTCATAAGTCGCGTCAGCATAAGACCCTGCACCCTACCGTCGCCGATGATCCCGGCCGGCTGTACATACCAGAGGAATTTTACGCCCTCCTGCCTGGCATGCTCGTATTCGAACTCGAAGGCAGACATCTTCTCCGGCCCACGGCGATAGACCATATGCACTTCATTTGCGCCCAGACGAATGGCGGCATTAGCTGCGTCGATTGCGGTGTTTCCCGCTCCGATGACCGCG
Source organism: Edaphobacter sp. (assembly GCA_035316475.1). Taxonomy (GTDB): domain Bacteria; phylum Acidobacteriota; class Terriglobia; order Terriglobales; family Acidobacteriaceae; genus Edaphobacter. Next base: position 6,665 of record DATHJA010000072.1, read on the forward strand.
ACGCGCCCGGATACCGAGAGAATACTGCCGGACTTATATCCTGCAATGAACTCCAGCGCATTGGTCATGCCTTCCATCTCCTCGCCGGTGATACCGAGCTTATGAATGGCGCCAAGACCCATACCGAGGAACACAGCATCATGTGTGCGCTCAAGCTCTGCGAGTTGCTCCGCATTAACGCGCATATTAAAGCGGAAATCAACGCCCAACTGGGACAGCATATCGATCTCCCGCAGGCTCTCTGAGAGCGGCAGCTTGTACTCAGCGATACCGTACGTATTGAGGCCGCCAGGCAATGAACTTGCTTCATAGATACAGGCTGCGATACCGCGGCGTCGAAGCTCTGCAGCGCATGCCAGCGACGCGGGACCCGCTCCGATCAGTGCCACCTTCAAGCCCGTATCGGGCGCGGGAGTGAAGGGATGGGGCGCACACCTGTCGTAGAACGACTCCATGGCGAAGCGCTGCAGCCGTGCAATCTCAATAGGCTGCTTGTTGTAGCGATGCATCACACAGGCACCTTCGCAGAGCACATCGACGGGACAGGCGCGCGAGCAGCTTGCGCCAAGTATGTTGGCATCGAGGATCGTGCGAGCCGAACCCATCACGTTTCCGCTCGAGATCTTTTTGATGAATGCAGGCACATCGATGTGCGTAGGACAGGCCGCAGTACACGGGGCATCGAAGCAGTAAAGGCAGCGGTTGGATTCCGTAACTGCGGCCTGTTTGTCGAAAGGAGGATGCAGGTCCTGAAAGCGCGCAGCAATCTCCGGATGGGTTTCGATCTGCTGCGAGAAGGACTTCGTTTCGCTCATCGGGACCCTTCATTTGCACGGCCTTAGACGGCTGTGGGAGAGATCATTATCCATGATTCGAGACGAATGGGAAGCTCTTTTGTGTGAATACCTGGTTCTACGAAGGCTGCGCGATCCAATGCATGATCTTGTTCGCCAGCCGCGCATAGGCAAGTACGGCGAGCTCGAGATGCTCCTTCCTCGTATCTTCTGCCTTGTTGTGGCTGAGACCGTTAAGCGATTGCACAAACATCATTACGGTGGGAACACCAGCGCGAGCGACCTCGGCGGCATCATGCAAGGGTCCCGAAGGCAGCCGGTGCGACTGGTCCGCGACTTCACGAATCGCCTGGTCGCAGAGTTCGATGAGCTCGGGATGAAACGGGATAGGCTCGATGCTCCAGATCCGCGACCATGTGACTGAGCAGCTTTCCTCTTCAGCGAAGCGTTTACTTGCATCCTGTGCCTCCTCAAACATCTGCGCCAGCACTCCGGCATCGAGGTCACGCATATCGAGCGTGGTCTCGCAGCGACCGACGACGGCGGTGACGATTCCCGGAAAGGTCTTGACGCTTCCCATCGTGGCAACGGAGTCGGGGTGCTTGCGCGCAATCGGCCGAATCTGCAACGCAAGCTTTGCCGCGGCTGCAAGCGCGTCGCGCCTCACGGCCATCGGCGTGGAGCCGGAGTGTGCCTCCTGGCCGAAGAAGGTGACAGCGTGGCGCTCGACCCCCTTTGTACCCAGAACGACGCCGAGAGGGAGGCCTAGTTCTTCAAGCACAGGTCCCTGCTCAATATGCAGCTCAAGATAAGCCGCGGCATTGTCGCGCTCTCTGCCCGCATCGCCAACGCGGTCGATGTCGAATCCGCACTCACGCAACACGTCTTCAAGACGCTCGCCATCACGGTCGGTGCGTCCACGATCGGCAGCGATGGTCTGATTTCCGGCAAAGGCAGAGGAGCCAAAGAGACTGCGGCCAAAGCGCGCACCTTCTTCGTCGGCCCAGTCGACCAGACGTACTGTGACGGGGGGCTTGCCGTCATGGTCCTCGATGATACTTCGAAGCACTTCGAGCGCAGTAAGCACGCCCAGACAGCCGTCGAGCCAACCACCATTGGGCACCGAATCAAGATGACTGCCGAGCAGGAGTGCCCGGTCCGAGGTTCCACGCAGCGTAGCCCATAGGTTACCGGCCGCATCATAGTGGCGCTCCACGGGAAGTCCCTCGAGCTTCAAGTTGAACCACGCCTGGGCCTTCAGCCATACAGGACCCCAGGCGATACGCTGCGCTCCATTCTCATCAGAGGTAACAGCGCGAAGCTCTTCGAGATCGGCGATAACTCGTTTCGGATTGATCGGCATGGGCCGGTGCTCCTGGTCTGGGCTCGCTTGACCTTATGATGCACGAGGTCGGAATATCAGGCATGGTACAGGTTTTCACATCGAGAAGAGTGATGACACCACAGGGTCTTCGACCGGCGGCCGTCCTGGTCGAAAATGGCAAGATCTCGGCCGTGTCTGAGCCGGGGGATACGCCGCCGCTCGATGCAGTCATTTGCGACTTCGACGACCTTGTGCTCATGCCCGGCTTCGTCGATACCCATGTCCACATCAACGAGCCCGGCCGCACAGAGTGGGAGGGCTTCGCGACCGCAACTCGCGCCGCAGCAGCAGGCGGCATCACAACGCTGATCGACATGCCACTAAACTGCCTCCCCGAGACGACAACAGCCATGGCACTTGCGGCGAAGCGCGAGGCCGCAGCCGGCAAATGCGCCGTTGACTGGGCCACATGGGGTGGACTTACCGACACTAACCACAAACACATCGAAGCCCTTGCTATTGGGGGCGCCAAAGGCTTCAAATGTTTTCTGGTCGATCCTGGCATCGAAGGATTGACGATGTTGAGCGGGCAGGGGCTCGAAAGAGCAGCACCGATCGTTGCTCGCACCGGCCTGCCGCTACTGGTGCACGCTGAACTTCCCGGGCCGATCGCTGAAGCAGCCCTTGCCTTGAAAGACGCGGACTGGTGCGAATATGCGACGTATCTGCAATCACGCCCAGCAGAAGCGGAGATTGAAGCGATCCGTCTGCTGATCGACACCTGCCGCCGTCACAGACTTCATGTGCATGTCGTACATCTGGCAACAATGCAGGCATTGGACGAGCTGGACGCGGCACGCGCAGAAGGTCTGCCTATCACCGTCGAGACCTGTCCACATTATCTCTACTTTGCCGCCGAGGATGTGGCTCGTTCTGCCACTCTCAAAAAATGTGCACCGCCGATTCGGTCACGCAGAAATCGCGAGGGACTGTGGGGTGGCCTCCAGCATGGAACGATCGACCTGATCGCCACCGATCACTCTCCATGCCCACCGGAGATGAAGGGCCTCGAAGTGGGTGACTTTGCCAAAGCGTGGGGTGGGGTGGCGAGCCTTTCGATTGCGGCATCGGTTGTGTGGACTGGCATGCGGGAACGCAAGCTGCCCCTCGAAAAACTC
>DATHJA010000073.1:0-6232 GCA_035316475.1 Edaphobacter sp.
CTCCGCACCATCACCGCGCTCTCCTTCAGGATCTCCGCGATCTCCGAAGAGGTTCGCATCCCACCCGGCTCCTCAGCCAGTACCGACAACACCCGTATGCTCAACTGAAAGCGTTCACTCTGCGCCATGCCAAGCAAGCTAACACACCTGCGCTATCCGTGCGTCTTCCTAGTCTTTGCGCCATGTAAAATCTTCCAGTGAACATCCTTTTCGTCGGCGACGTCTTCGGCTCTGCCGGCCGCCATATCGTACGCGAGCACCTTCCCCATGTCCTCGAGACCCACTCGGTCGACCTTCTCGTCATCAACGGCGAAAACGCGGCCGGGGGCTTTGGCATTACGCCTTCGCTGGCCGAAGAGATCTTCGATCTTGGGACGCACGTCATCACCACCGGCAACCACATCTGGGACAAGAAGGAGATCTTCGAGTACATGACGGTTCCGGCGGACTCGCACGAGCGCGGACGTCGCGTGCTGCGGCCCGCCAATTACGCCGTCGGGACTCCCGGATTCGGGGTCTACCAGGGCGAGCTGCCGACGGGCCAGAGCTACGCTGTCATGAACCTGCAAGGGCGCGTCTTCATGTCCTCGTGCGACGATCCCTTCCGCAAGGCCGACGAGCTTCTAAACCAGATCACGGCCAAGGTCGTCTTGCTGGATTTTCACGCCGAGACCACCAGCGAGAAAGTCGCGCTGGGCTGGTATCTGGATGGCCGCGTCACCGCCGTGCTGGGGACCCACACTCACATTCCCACCGCCGATGCGCGTGTGCTTCCCAGCGGAACGGCATTCATTACCGATGTCGGCATGTCCGGACCTTATGACTCGGTAATCGGAGTGGAGACGGAGCTGGTGCTCAATCGCTTTCTTACCGGCATGCCGGGCAAGTTCGAGGCGGCGAAGGGCAACCCGAAGATGTGCGCGGTTATCATCGGCTGCGACGGAGCCACCGGCCGTGCCCATTCCATCCAGCACATGATGCTGGGCGAGTGAACCCGCGGCTGGGTCAGAGCTCCTTCTCCAGCATGACAAACTCCAGGTCATCCCGCAGGGGTCGCCCTACGCTCTCGTTTCCGTAGGGGAAGGGTTCCATCTCGCCTGTCCTTACATATCCCCGTCTCTCGTACCATGCTATCAGCTTCTGGCGGACGTTCACCACGGAGATGCGTATTCGCTTCGCTCCTCTCCGTCGAATCTCCTCCTCGGAGGCCTCTAACATCTGGCGTCCCAGCTGCTGACCTTGCCTGTCGGGACGAATCGCAAGCAATCCCATGTACCAGACGCCGTTCTTTTTGGGCTCAAGCCAGACTGATCCGAGGAGAGTCTCCTCTTTTTCGTCGCGCCAGATCATCATGAATGCCTCGGGGTGCGCCTGAAGATCGTCCTGGAGAGTTTGCAAACTGGTTCGCTGCCCCTCGATGTATCTGCTCTCCAGCGTCCATCCAACCTCCCCACGGAAGGCAAGGTTCGTCAGCTCCACAATCTCAGGGAGATCGGATGCAATAGCAAGTTGAAGATTCATAAAAACCGTTCTAACACGGACGGCCATCGGAGATGGAGCGAACCAAGTAGGAAGGGCGAGCCGATGGCGGCTCGCCCTTCTTGTTTCTGATCTGCCAGTCGTTACTTCTTACGAACAGGCCGATGTCCTGGAGCAGGCTTCGCCGGGGTCTTCTTCGGCTCAACGACCGCTCCGTTGCTCATGGTGATCATGATCGGCTGAGGCGTAAAGGAGTCGTAGGTTCCGGTTACCGTCGCCTTGGCGCCAACGGTAGGAGGCGTCTTCAGCGGGGTAGGCAGGTTGAAGGTGAAGTCGGCGGTCTTCGACTGCACGGCGTCATCCGAGACAGCAACCTGAAGCGCCGTATCCGAAACCGAGATCACGGTCGCATCCGGGAACTGAACCGACTTGCCCTTGATGGTGTCCCATACCTTGGCGGAGTCCTCGGGAGTGCCGTTCTGCAGGATGAACTCCTTATCGCTGATGGCCAGGGTTCCCAGGTCAGGCGTGCTCGAGATGACCTGCTTCACAATGTCGGCAGGCGAAGGAGCGGGCTTGATCGTGTCCTTCAGGTTGGCCGGAGGATCGAGGCTTGCCTGCGAAGCCGTGACGAGCGCCTCAAAGCCATCATCGGCGCCGTGGTACTTCTTGTAGCAGAACTTCGCCAGCGGCATCATCTGCGACTTGTAAGGCTCCGGAGCAAAGGTGGCTGCTCGGGTCGCATACCAGGCGCAGTTCAGCAGATCCGGTGGGGTGGACTGATAGTAAGCGTTGGCCAGCAGGTATGTGTCGGTTAGCAGGGGACCAGGGGTTTTGGTCTGGTCGGCAGGAACGCTCGAAAGGCTCTGCTTGAGATGGGTAACGGCCGTGGCCGCGTCCTTCTTGTTCAGGGCGGCCGACGCGATGGCGCGATGAAAGACTGGGCTGGCAGCTCCCTTCAACGTGGTGAAGTCGGCATCGCTCAGGTCTTTCGACTTGGGAGCGTCGAGGCCCTTCTGTCCTGCATCGGAAGCCTTATCCAGCTCAGGCTGCTTGGCTGCGGGATCGGTGAGCTTATCAGCGTTCTGCAGATGAAAGAAGGACTCCATCGTGAGAGCGCGAATGTTGCTGGGGTCCACCTGCAGGAGACGGTCCGCCGCATCCAGAGTCTTGGCGGGATCGAAGGCGCTGTAGGCCAGCATCAGGCGTTGAAGGACATCGACCTTGACCTGGGACTGGGGATAGGTCGTCAGGAAAGACTCCAACGCGGGGGCCTGCGTCTGAGGCGTGCTCTGCCCGATGGCCGCTGTGTATGCGTTGTATTCGGCAGGAGCCAGCTGTATGCCGCCTGCTGCTTGCCCGTTCGCTGCCGGCGCAGGGGCCGGGGTTTGTGCAACCGCAATACGCGCACCAGATGCAACGCTAGCGACCGCCAGGAGAGACGCAACGACTACCTTCTTCATTCCAACACTCCTCAGTTAAATCTCTCTTCTCGTCAAAAGTCTACCTGCCGGCTGTTGCCAGATGGTCAGACCGATATATCACACTTTGGATACACCACAACAGTTTATGATGCGGGATTTCCAGCAGTAAAATCCACCCGTCCTCAACCCATAGTCAAGAGATTTTACTGCGTCGATCCATCATGGCATGATGATGCGGATTATAGAAACCCCGTTGCTCCGTGGCAAGAGCGGCTTTTGCCGATGGTCGAACGCCTCCCTCGCAACCTTTCCTGTCAATCCTCCCATGATTTGCGGACAGAACCATTAAAATCGAGGAAACTATAGAAAACGACCTCAAACGAGCAAAACCTTTCCCTTCGACTCTCCTTTAGGTGCCTGAAAGGCGTGATCTTTTGCCACCCTGCCCCATTGGTAGTGTTAGGGACGCCTTATCCACAACGGGTTGTATTGTACCCGTTGATTCCACACTGCTGTGAGGCTACAGTTAGCTCAGTCTTAAACTACTGTGCTCTTCCCTATGCGAAATGAAGCACAGAGAGAGGTGACTTTTGCTCAAACTTAAAAAAGTCCAGATTCTCGGGTTTAAATCGTTCTGCGACAGGACCGAGGTCCAGCTCTCCGGAGAAGGGATCGCCGCCATTGTCGGCCCCAACGGATGCGGCAAATCGAACATCTCCGACGCCATCACATGGGTGCTGGGTGAACAGTCGGCCAAGAGCCTGCGCGGCATCAAGATGGAAGACGTCATCTTTGCCGGGACGCGCGACCGGAAACCGACGGGCATGGCAGAGGTCTCGCTTACGCTGGTCGATCCGGAGGTCTACGACGGTGCGGCTCTCTCGCCCGAGGGTCCCGAGATCGTTATTACCGATGAGCAGCCTGCCGAACAGATGACTAATGCTTCCGACTGGGATGAAACGACTCTGCGCCAGCAGCACGCACAGGAGACCGAAGACGCCGTAGCCGAGGCGCAGCCCGGTACGGTGATCGAAGGCGAGGCCGCCGAGGCACAGGCCGAGAGTGCTGAAGCGGCCCAGAGTAACACTGCGGGCAACGTTGTCCTCAAGATCCGCCGCCGCAAGTTCAACCGCACACCTGTGCGCGCCGGCGAACTGACGATTACGAGAAGGCTCTTCCGCTCCGGTGACTCCGAGTATCTGCTCAACGGCAAGATCTGCCGTCTGCGCGACATTCAGGACATCTTCATGGGCACAGGCCTCGGCGGCGAATCGTATGCCATCATCGGCCAGGAACGAATCGGCCAGCTTCTCAGCTCGAAGCCGCTGGACCGCCGCGGCATCATCGAAGAGGCCGCTGGAATTACCCGCTTCAAGACGAAGAAGCGGCTGGCAGAGCTGCGTCTTGAGTCTGCAAAACAGAACCTTGCGCGCGTAAACGACATCTTCGAAGAAGTAACGCGGCAGATGGCTACGCTCAAGCGTCAAGCTGCCAAGGCAGAGCGCTATGGAGCCCTGCGCGACGAGCTGCGCACACGACTGCGTGTCGTGCTGGCCAGCCGCATGGCCCAGCTCGATGCCGAGCAGGCCGCCACGAACGAGAAGATCGCTTCCCTCGCCACGCAGATTGATAGCCAGGCCGCGACGCTGGAGCAGATGGACTCTGAGCACACCGGGGGCATCAACCGCGGCTACGAGCTCGACCAGCAGGTCCGCGAGACTGGTGCCAGAGCGAACCAGTCAGCGGTGGAGATCGAACGCATTACCGCGCGTACCGCTTCAAACGCCGACCGCATTGCCGAACTGACGCAGCGACTGGCGACAGGTACCGAGGAGTTGGCGCAGACGCGCGAGCAGTTAACCTCGCTTGCCGGCGAGCTCGAGCAGCATCGCAGCTTTCTTGAGAATGCTACGACCGAGGCCACGAACTCGCGGCAGACGGCGCAGCAGCAGCAGAACGAGGCGCACGAGGCTGTACGCGCTCTTCAGGGAGCCGAGCAGCAGGCTGAGCAGAATCGCCGGCAGACCCTGCAGCTGGTGCAACGCGCCTCACAGACCCGCAATGAAGAGGCACAGGCAGCGGCCGCGCTTGCCGGGCTCGAACAGGAGGCGCAGAGGCTCGAGCGCGAGTCGGAGACCGCCCGGCAGGAGCTCGAGACCCTGGGTCTGCAGCGCGGGCAGGTCAGGCTTTCCTTCGAGTCCGTGACCGAGAGGCTGAAGCGCCTGGAGGCCGAGGTCGCAGAGATGCGGCTGCAGATCGAAGCACGCCGCAAGGAAGAGAACGAGAGCAAGCGGCGTGGGGATCAGCTTCGCGGCGAGCTGGCGACTCTCAACGGGCGCCGCAACTCGCTCGAAGGCCTGATCCGCGATCACAGCTACTCTACCGACACCGTGCGGAACATCTTCAAGTCCAGCGCCGCCGCGCAGACAGGCAATGTAGCCCCGGTGGGGACGCTTGCCGATTTCCTCGAGGTCGACGGCAAGTACGAGAGCGTTGTCGACGAGTTTCTGCGCGATGAGCTCAACTACGTGGTGGTGAAGAGCTGGGATGCCGCCGACGCAGGCATGCAGCTTCTGCAGACGAATGTCGCAGGCCGCGCGACCTTCCTGGTGCATCCCAATGACGCGCAGGCAAACTTCTCCTTCGCCGAGGGGATGGCCAGCGAGGCTGCCAGCAGCACGACTCATATCGAAGGTGTTGTGCCGCTGCGCGAATGCGTCCGCGTGCTCGACGGCTTCGGCAAGTCGCTTGAGGTCATTCTGCCCAAGCTGCGCGAGGGCTTCGTCGCGCCGGACTCCTACACAGCCCGTACGCTTGCGCTCTCGAACCCTCACGCATTCTTCCTCTCCCCGACCGGGGAGACCTTCCACAACGTTACGGTTACCGGGGGGCGTCCACGCGCGCAGGGTCCATTGGCCCTGAAGCGTGAGCTGATCGAGGTTCAGCAGAAGCTGGAGCAGGCGGAAGTGCAGCTTGCGCATGCCGACCTGAGCACCGCCGACCTGCAGCGCCAGATCACCGATCTGAACACGGCGATCGACGGCAAGACGCATGAGCGCCGCGATGCCGAGCGCGAGGCAGCCAACTCGGGAGCCGCGCTCCGTCAGATGGAGGCCGAGACCGCGCGTATCGAACGCAGGCTGCAGGAGTGGTCGCTGTCGACGGAGCGCAACCGCGATGCGAGGAACCAGAAGACCGAGCTGATTGCGAAACGCCAGCAGGAAGCGGCAGCGTTTGAGGCGGAACGAGCAGGCCTGGAAAGCTCGCTTACAGAGCTGCAGGCGCAGCTCGACGAACTGCGCAGCCGCCGCGAGAGGCAGCAGCAGGCC
>DATHJA010000074.1:0-2362 GCA_035316475.1 Edaphobacter sp.
GCCCAGACGATGAGCGGAGAGCGCGCGTCGCGCTCCACGCTGACTCTACCCGGCAAACAGCAGCAGTTGCTGGAGGCAGCCGTCGCCACCGGCAAGCCGGTCGTGCTTGTGCTCATCAACGGTCGCCCACTAGACATAACCTGGGCCTCCCAGCACGTACCTGCCATCCTCGACGCCTGGTATCCAGGCACCGAGGCCGGTGATGCCATCGCCGACCTGCTCTTCGGTGACGCTGTCCCAGGCGGCAAGCTGCCGGTCAGCTGGCCGCGCAGCGTCGGCCAGGTTCCCATCTTCTATGCAAGGAGTCTCACTCAGATTCCCGATGCCCTGGACACCCGCTACTGGGACGAGTCGAGCGCCCCGCTCTATCCTTTCGGCTATGGCCTCAGCTACACCACGTTCTCGCTTGGTCCGGTCCATGCCAGCGCGGAGAAGGTAAAGTCTGCCGCCTCGATCGAGGTATCTGTAGACGTTACAAATACCGGTAAAATCGCCGGGGATCAAGTCGTCCAGCTTTACACCCACCAGCGCTCGGGTTCGGCATCGAGGCCTGTCCGGGAGCTGAAAGGGTTCCGCCGCATTACCTTGCAGACAGGAGAGCGCCAGACCGTAACCCTGAAGCTCGATACCAAAGAGCTGGGCTTCTGGAGTCCTCAGACGCATCACTGGTCGATTGAGCCCGGTCTGTTCGATCTCTGGGTCGGTACCGACTCCAACGCAACGGAACACACAACGTTTGAGGTCACGCCCTGACCCCATTACCGACGAGGATCACACCATGATGTGTCGCCGCCTCTTTGCCCTCCTTACCCTCTGCCTCGCATCTCTCTCCGTGCATGCCCAGTTCGCTCACACGCAAGGGAAGGAGATCGTGGACAGCCGCGGCAAGCCGCTGCTTCTGCGAGGAACGAGCTTCGGAAACTGGATGGTCCCTGAAGGCTACATGTGGCTCTTCGAAGGAGGCCCGCAGTCCGCGCGCGAGATTGAAGACCTTGTGACCGAGCTGCTCGGCCCCGACCAGTCCGATGAGTTCTGGCACTCCTATCGCGAAAATTATGTAACGCGCGCGGACGTTCATCTGCTGCGCCAGGCGGGCTTCAACTCCGTCCGCATTCCCATGCACTACAAGTTCTTCGAGACCGACGATGCCGAAGGCTTCCACCTGCTCGACCAGGTCATCGGATGGGCGCATGAAGAAGGAATCTACGTCATCCTCGATCTTCACGCCGCGCCCGGAGGCCAGACCGGGGCCAACATCGACGACAGCCACGGATACCCCTGGCTCTACGACAGCCCCAAAGAGCAGGCTCACCTGCTGGCGATCTGGCAGCGGCTGGCACGCCACTATAAGAACAACCCCACCGTCCTCGGCTACGACCTTCTGAACGAGCCGATCCCACACTATCCCTCACTGCATCCCTTAAACGCGAAGCTCGAGCCTCTCTACAAAAAGCTGACGGTAGCGGTCCGCCAGATCGATAAACACCACATCCTCTTCCTCGGCGGAGCCCAGTGGGATACCAACTTCTCCGTCTTCGGTCCTCCATTCGACAACAACACCGCCTACTCGCTGCACAAGTACTGGATGCCGGTTCAGCAATCGGCAATCCAGGAGTACGTTGACTTCCGCCAGAAGAACAACGTTCCCCTCTGGCTCGGAGAGTCGGGCGAGAACACCGACGAGTGGGTCGCTCAGTTCCGCGAGCTTCTTGAGAAGAACGACATCGGATGGACCTTCTGGCCGTACAAGAAGATGGAGAAGAGCTCGGCCATCGTTTCGATCACGCCTCCCGAGGGATGGGACAAGATCGTCGCCTTTGCGAAACTTCCCCGCGGACTGGGCAGCGTTGAGGCCCGCCTGAAAGAGCGCCCCGATCAGGAGACGATCAACCGCGCATTTCACGGCCTGCTTGAAAACATCAAACTCGAGCACTGTCGCGTCAATGCGGGATACCTCAACGCCCTCGGGGCAAAGCCCGTTTCAACGGGCAATTGAACTCCTTATTCCAGACATACATGCAATCCACCTCTCTCACTCTTTCATTGGAGAATAGAAATGATCTTGAAGCGGTCCTGGCTTTTCCTGGCGATTACGTTGACTCTGGCATCCCTCCCCCTGCGCGCGCAGCAGGTCTCCGAGTGGCTTACGAATCCGGACCGTACTTCGCTCCTCAAGCAGCAGAGCCCGGGGCTCTCCTTCGCGCAGGGAAGCCCGGCGGATACCGTGATCGACATCGACGATAAAAAGTATCAGACCATCGACGGCTTCGGATTCGCCCTCACCGGTGGCAGTGCGCAGCTGATCGAGCACATGGATGCGGAGCCTCGCGCGGCTCTGCTCAAGCAGCTCTTCTCTACGGAA
>DATHJA010000075.1:0-2120 GCA_035316475.1 Edaphobacter sp.
GCGCGCAGGAGCCGGGGAAACCATGCGAGCGGCACACCGATGATTCGACCGTCGCTCAGATCGACCCACATGCTGTCTGGATCGAAGTGCACTCGCGTTGCTCTAACGGAAGAATTCATTCCATGCCCTCTCGATCCGTTCCTTGTTCGCCTGGACGATTTCCAGCAACAAACTACTGGCATGGTCAGACTTTATCGTACTTTCGGCACCAGGCGATCTCGACAGGTGTCCCTATAATGTACCGAGGCGCTGCGGTGCCGAGAGAAGGCACGACTATGGCGCAAAGAGACGATAAGAAGAGGTTAGGCAAGAAACACAGGCAGGCCAGCACCCGGCCCAAGAAGGGTCGAGCGCCCAAGGCCACGGCCACGACTGGCGCAATCGACCCAAGGAAGCGGAAGATTCTCTCCACCAAGCGCGCGGCGGCCGACAAGGCTTCGCGTGTCACCAAGCAGTCGCCCGACAAGGAGAAGCGGAAGACGCTCCGCGCAGATGCTCCTTATGCCAAGAAGCCCGTTCGGCCTGCGGATGGCATCGTGGGACGGCAGACGCCCACCTCGGCCAACGTTGCCGGACGCGAGCGGATCGGCGAGGACGACTGGCGCGACATCGAGCTGCTGGCCTCGCAGATGGTGACTGAGACGGAGAGCGTCGATGCGCGCGAACTGCCGCTGATTGCAGTCTGCGGGCGGCCGAATGTGGGCAAGTCTACGCTCTTCAATCGGCTGACGGGATCGCGCCGGTCGATCGTCGGCGATGAGCCTGGGATTACGCGGGACCGCATCTATGGCGAGATCGAGTGGATGGGCCGGGATGCCCGGATCGTCGATACCGGCGGCGTCGTGCCGGATGATGAGGCGCTGATTCCAAGCGAGATCTTCCGGCAGGCGCAGGTAGCGCTGGAGGAGGCCGACGCCATCGTCATGGTTGTCGACGGACGGACGGAGCTGGCCTCGCCGGATCTGGAGCTGGCTCGTCTGCTGCTGCGTGGCGGCAAGCCGGTGTTCCTGGCGGTGAACAAGATGGACACCGAGGCCATGCAGGTGCAGGCGGAGAACTTCCGCCGGCTCGGGTTCAAGAACGTTCTGCCTATCTCTGCTGAGCATGGGAGCGGCATCGGCGATCTGCTGGACGAGGTGTTTGACGTTCTGCCGGAGCTCGAGCGTGAGGATCCAGATGCGACGATGCTCACGGCTGGCGATGAGATGGGCGAGGATGAGGACGGGCCGGACTTCTCGCCGGTTCGCAGACTCCGATCGCATGGGGAGTACGAGAGCAAGGAGACCAAGGTTGCGATCATCGGCCGTCCCAACGTCGGCAAGAGCACGCTGCTGAATGCGCTGACCGGGACGCAGCGCGCGATCGTCTCGCCGATTGCAGGGACGACTCGCGATGCTGTGGATGAGGTCGTCGAGCGCGGCGGACACAGCTTCCGGTTCGTCGATACCGCGGGCATCCGGCGCAAGGGCAAGACCAAGCTGATGGCCGAGAAGCTGTCGGTCATCATGGCGAGGAAGCACCTCGAAGCGGCGGATGTCTCCCTTCTGATCATCGACGCTACCGAAGGCGTTGCAGCGCTGGACGCGAACATCGGAGGCTATGCGCATGAGAGCGGACGCAGCGTCATCATCGTCGTGAACAAGTGGGACCTGATGACGAAGACCGGAGCGGACGGGATGCGCCTGTTTGACGGCAAGCCTCCCGCGGACCAGAAGGTCTACGAACAGCAGGTGCGCGACAACCTGAAGTACCTGGACTACGCTCCGCTGCTGTTCATCTCGGCAGCGGACGGGAAGAACATCGAGTCGGTCTTCAAGAAGGTGGAGCTGGTCGCACGCGAGCGGCGCAAGCGCGTGACCACCGGCCAGATGAACAAGTTCCTGGAGAAGGTCGACTTCCAGAAGGCATCGGTGCCGATGAACAAACGCGTGCGAATCTACTACATGACGCAGGCTGCCGTGGCTCCGCCTACGTTTGTGCTGTTCACCGACAAGGACGTGAAGCTGCACTTCTCGTTCGAGCGCTTTCTCGGCAACCAGATCCGGGAGAACTTCGGCTTCATCGGATCGCCGATCTGGTTCAAAATCAAGGCCCGGAACAAGAAGAAGAAGCCGGAGTAG
>DATHJA010000076.1:0-2805 GCA_035316475.1 Edaphobacter sp.
CCCCACCGCCGGAGCATTCCGCGCCGTCAGCACATCCACGCGAACGCCGTTCTCGGGCAGATACTTCGCCAGCGAGAGCGCCCGCAGCACACCGACGCCGCCCGCCGGAGGAAAGGAGAATGTGATCAGCAGAAGATTCAAGTCAGCGCGCTCCGGCAGGCGTTTCCGTCGCTTCCAGTGGAATCCGAGCGCCAGGATAGAGAGGTCCGGTCAGGGCCTCGACGGCGCAGAACATATCGTAGGCACTCGCCCATCGCAGCTCGATCCCTTGCCTCTGCGTCTCCTCGTGCAGCCAGCGGAACATCTGTTCCAATCCCCCCGCACGCGAGCCCGTCCCCAACAGCGTATCGGCATTGTCCTCACGCGCTCCGTGAGTATGGACCTTCAGGAACATCTCGTCGCCTACCTGCGGGGCCAGCTTGAGCCACTGCTGGACACGCTGCTCCGTTGGAGGATCGTTATGCGCAATCTCTCCCATCTCCACGCGAGGCACCAGCCGCCCCCCGAACCGCAGCCCCGCTGGCCCGGTAATCATCAGCAGGTCTCCCCGGGAGCCACCCCCCACAGAAGCCTCAATCCCACGGTCAAACGCCTTCGCGCGGCCGGGCGTTCCCGTGCACCAGTAAACCTGGTTCACAATGCGTCCCTGCGTCGGCGAGGGGATCGAAGGCATGGTGAAGTCCGCATAGCAGCCCAGGTCGCGCAGAAGCTCAATCTCGCCCGTCAGCCCGCAGTCCACTCCCTTCGGGTGCGAGTTGTCCAAAGCCCAGTTCCCATGGATAAAGGCGAAGACCATCTTCCCCCGGTGGTCGTGCAGCATCCCATGGTCGTTGCGAAGCTGGCGGCAGAACTCCGTGATCTTGCGAGTGAACCCCTCCGGCGTCTCATCTCGGTGGTGAATATGCACCTCGACGTCACCGATTCCCTGCCGGGTCATCTCAGCCAGCGGAGCCAGCAGCTCCCGTCTGTACTCCTCCTGGGGATAGAAGAAGCTGTAGCAAGGAGCCCTGCCGGCGGCATCGCGCGGAGCGGCATCGGCAATCCGCGGCCACGCCTCCTGCCATCGGGCTACGCGGTCGAGCGCGGTCTCCATCGACGCCTTCTGGCAGAGCGGCTCGTAGTGATCGGTAATGGAAACCCACAAACGGCGCGGTGCGGGCCGGGAGAAGCGGCCGATACGGTCGCGAAGATATCCTGGAAACCACAACTCAGCGTGACGCGGAAGCTTCATAATAATTATTGGCCCGAGTGAAACCGGACAATCCCGGAAACATAACCAGAGACCTGGCCGGCGCCCGAAACCCCGCGGCTCCGCCAGTTCCCGCTCTCATTTGGAATGCCAGATGCACTAGTATTGCATTGGGACTTCGGCTTCTATTTTATGGGACTTTTTCTAACGCTACTCTATATTCTTACGGCGTATCTCGGTCCCGAGACCATATGGGGGCCGTTGTATGAGTTCCACATCGAGATTATCCTCGCCTCGCTGGCTCTGGTCGCCTCCCTGCCCAGAATCCAGCAATCGAAGATCTTCACGATACCCCAGAGCTTTGCCCTGATCGGCATGTGCATCGCCGTCTTCTGCTCCATGGTGCTGACGGGATGGCTGGGCTCGATTCTTCCGGCCGTACTCGGTTTTATTCCCAACGCCTTCACCTTCTTCCTGGTCGTGGTGAACTTCAGGACCAAGCGGCACCTCCAACTGCTGGCCCTTACGATGTTCATCATCTGTGCCCACGCAATCTTGCTGGGATACCACGCGCTGAGGGTCGGCGATTACCTCAATCCCTATCTGATGCCCCAGGGCAGCGAAGAGGGAAATAGTCTCTTCTACCGCTTGCGCGGTATGGCCTTCATCAACGATCCCAACGACTTTGCCCAGGTCATGGTCAGCCTGATTCCGTGCATGTTCTTCTTCTGGAAGAAGGGCAGTCTGCCCCGGAACATTCTTCTGGTCCTGCTCCCTGTCGCCTGGCTGATCTTTGGGATGTACCTGACCCACTCCCGCGGCGCAATCATCGCCCTGCTGGCCGTAATTCTCTTCGGAGCCCGCCGCAAGATCGGAACGATTCCTGCCGCCATCATCGCAGTCGGCTGCTTTGCCCTGACCAGCGTCATCGGCTGGTCCGGAGGCCGCGACGTCTCTGTGGAAGCTGGCTCGGGGCGTATGGAGGCCTGGGCCGTCGGGATCGACCTTCTCAAAGCCCACCCCCTCTTCGGCGTCGGGTTCGGCCGGTTCGGGGAGTACTTCTTCATCACTGCGCACAATACCATCGTCGTCTGCGCCGCCGAGCTGGGAATGTTCGGCCTCTTCTGGTGGGTGATGTTCGTTCTCCCCACCATCCGGGATGCAGCGGTCTGCTCCAAATCCACCAAGCCGAAGCAGCCGAAAGAAGACGACAGCTTCTCCTATGATCGCGCCCTGGGGATTCGCAAGGAGCCTGCGGTAGCCGGGCACAGCCCTGCGGTAGCCATGCGCAACCGGGCCGCGGCCTTCTCACCGGCTCCAAAGAACGCCGCCTCGGCCGTGATGCTTGAGGATGCGGCCCAGCATGAGGAGGAGATCAAAACGCCTCTGCATCTCGCGACGGAGCTTAAAGAACAGCAGCCTCCGCCGCCTGAAGAGATCGAACGAATCGCGCAGCTCATGCTGGTCTCCATCGTCGGCTACTTCGTAGCTGGATGGTTCCTGTCCCGCGCCTACATCATGACCCTGTTCATCTACGGCGGCATGGTTCAGGTGATCTACTCCATGGCGCTCGCCAGAAAGATGGCGCCGCCAAGGATGAAGGCCTTCAAGGTAGT
>DATHJA010000077.1:0-9496 GCA_035316475.1 Edaphobacter sp.
GCCGAGGGCGTCGTCGGTTACGGCTCGGGCAAGGCCAAGGAAGTTCCGCAGGCCATCCGCAAGGGGATCGAGGCCGCCAAGAAGAACCTCTTCAAGATCAACCTCACTGAGACCTCCATTCCGCACCAGGTTCTGGGCCACTACGGCGCAGGCCAGGTCATGCTGAAGCCCGCCCCTGAGGGTACCGGTGTCATCGCCGGTGGCACGGTCCGCGCCGTGATGACCTCGGCTGGCGTGCAGAACGTGCTGACCAAGTCCATCGGCACCAAGAACCCGCACAACGTCATCAAGGCCACCTTCGACGCTCTCACCCAGCTTCGCAACAAGGCCGAGGTCGCCGCGCTGCGCGGCAAGACTGAAGAAGAACTGTAAGCAAAGTTGAAGAAGAAGTAAGAGGAGTTGTTAGCTATGGCGGAAATCAAAGCCAAAATCAAGCTGCAGTACTTCCGCTCGAAGATCGCCACGCCGGAGAAGCACAAGCTCGTCGTCAAGGGCCTCGGCTTCACCCGCCTGAACCAGATCGTCGAGCGCGAAGACACGCCGTCCATCCGCGGCATGGTCGCCAAGGTTCCCCACCTCGTCCGTATCGTCGAGTAGGACCCCGGCGCAGCAAGTCTTTTTATCGATCGCCTTCGGGTAGATCCAAAAATGCGAGTCGGGAGTAAGCCTTCCGGCGTTATAGCGAGGAAATCATGGCAATTCGTAATCTCTCCAATCTGAAGGCCCCGGCAAAGGCCAATAGCAACAAGAAGCGTGTCGGACGCGGTATGGGTTCGGGCATGGGTAAGACCTCCACCCGCGGCCACAAGGGTCAGGGTTCGCGCTCCGGTTCCAGCCTGATGCGCGGCTTCGAAGGCGGCCAGATGCCGCTGCATCGCCGTCTGCCTAAGCGCGGCTTTACCAATATCTTCCGCACCGAGTACACCGTGCTCGGCCTCGACCGTATCGCCGAGATCAACGAGGCGTCGAAGGAGACCGAGTTCACGCTGGACAAGATCGTCTCGCTCGGCTTGCTCCGTAAGAAGAACGGCTTGATCAAGGTGCTGAATAACGGTGAGATCAAGGTCGCCGTGACCGTCCATGCCCACAAATTCTCGAAGACCGCCCAGGAGGCGATCGAGAAGGCTGGCGGCAAGGCCGTTCTGATCGGCTAATGTACGGCAGGATGTAAAATTCAGGCAGGCGAGGGACATCTCTTCGCCTGCCGTCTCGTTCCGAATCACTCGTTTCACCCTCGAGGTCCACTCTTCGATGTTCGACAAGTTCGCAAACATCTTCCGTATCCCAGACCTCCGCAAGCGTGTCCTGTTCATGCTTGGTCTGCTTGCGGTCTACCGCCTTGGATCCCATATCCCGACCCCGGGCATCAACGGCGCCATGCTGGCCGAGTTCTTCAACCAGAACTCCGGTTCGGCGCTGGGCCTCGTCGATCTGTTCTCGGGTGGAAACCTGCGCAAGCTGACGATCTTCGCTCTCGGCATCATGCCGTACATCACGGCGTCGATCATCTTCCAGCTGCTCACCGTCATCTATGAGCCTTTGGCCAAGCTGCAGAAGGAAGGCGAGCTCGGTCGTCGCAAGATCACCCAGTGGACCCGTTATGTCACAGTGCTCCTCGGCATCGTGCAATCGTTTACGATCGCGCTTACCCTGACCAACACATCGACCGGCTCTTCGATGGTCACGATCCCGCGCGGAGCCTTCATTCCGCTCTGCGTCCTTACCCTCACCGCCGGAACCGCCTTCATCATGTGGCTCGGCGAGCAGATTACCGAGCGCGGCATCGGCAACGGCATGTCGCTCTTGATCTTTGCCGGCATCGTCGTCGGCGTTCCCAAAGGAATCGCCGAGCTCTACGACAAAGTCCAGACCAATGCCTGGGGAGCCTTCACCCCCATCGCGGTTGCCATCCTCATCGCTGGCATGATCGCGGTCGTCGCCTTCATCGTCTATGTGGAGCGTTCCGAGCGCCGCATCCCTGTGCAATATGCCAAGCGTATCGTTGGCCGGCGCATGATGGGCGGACAGTCCACGCATCTTCCCCTCAAGGTGAACTCCGGCGGCGTCATGCCGGTCATCTTCGCCAGCTCCATCCTCTCGGCTCCGCTGCTCTTTGCCGGGATGAGCTTTTTCGGAAGCGCTCCTTTGCGCGATACCAAGCTGTTTGGACCGCTCTTCCAATACATCTCGCCCGGCGAGCCTTTTTATGAGCTCGTCTTCATGGTGGCGATCGTCTTCTTCGCCTACTTCTACATCTCCATCGTCTTCCGTCCCGATGACATTGCGGACAACATGCGCAAGTACGGTGGCTTTATCCCGGGCATCCGTCCCGGCAAGCGCACGGCGGACTTCATCAACGATGTGCTTACCCGTATCACCCTGGTAGGCGCGATCTACCTGATCATCATCGTCATGATCCCGCAGATGATCATCAGCGGAATTCACTTCAACCACCTCTGGTTGGTCGGCCCTGTCTTTGATAGGCTGCCCACCTGGATAACCAATGGTCTGGGCGTGACCTTCTACTTCGGCGGCACGAGCCTTCTTATCGTCGTAGGCGTTGCCATGGACACGGTTCAACAGATCGAATCGCAACTCATCATGCGCCACTATGACGGCTTCACTCCCAAGAGTGGCCGTATTCGCGGACGCAAGAGCTGGTAGGAAATTGGAAACTTTGACCTCTGAATCTGCACACTCTCCGGCCCCGGCAGACACCTTTCTGCCAGGGCCGGTCCTCCTTTTGGGAGCTCCGGGAGTTGGAAAGGGAACCCAGGCGCAGCTCCTGATGGCTGACTATGGAATCCCTCAGATCTCCACGGGCGATATCCTGCGCGACAACATCGCGCGCGGGACCGCCCTTGGCAAGGCCGCCAAGGGCCTGATGGACCAGGGGCAGCTCGTTCCCGACCAGATGGTGAACGATATGGTTGGGGCGCGACTCATTCAGTCCGACGTCCAGCGCGGCTATATCCTGGACGGTTATCCGCGAACCCTCGGTCAGGCCGAATGGCTGGACTCTCATCTCGACTCACTCGGGAAGTCTGCCGGAGCGATCGCACTTCCGCTTGTCGCTATCAACATCCGCGTCGAGCAGCAGGAGCTGCTTCGCCGCATCACCGGCCGTCGTATCTGCCCGGTCTGCAAGACCATCTACAACATCTACTCCAAGCCGCCGAAGAAGGAAGGCGTCTGTGATAACGACGGCAGCCCGTTGCAGCACCGCTCCGACGATACCGAAGCCGCATTTACCGAGCGCATGAAGGCCTACAGCTCTCTCACTGCTCCCGTAATCGAGCACTACAGCCACCAGGGCCGCTTCCGCGAGGTCGATGGCGCGCGCAGCGTCGAGGAAGTCACCGGCGCGATCGAATCCGCTTTGAGACAGCTCCGTCAGGCAGGGGAGTAAGCGTCATGGCGATCATGATCAAAACGCCTCGTGAGATCGAGAAGATGCGCATCTCCGGCATCGCTCTTCGCAAGGTTCATGATGCGATCGCTCCACACGTTGTTGCCGGTGCCTCGACGATGGATCTCGAAGAGATCGCCGTCGCGAAGATCGCCGAGTTGGGCGGCAAGGCGGCGTTCAAGGGCTATCATGGCTTTCCGGCGGCGCTGTGCACCTCGATCAATGACGAAGTGGTCCACGGCATGCCCAACGCGAAGCGCATTCTGAAAGATGGTGACATCCTCGCCATCGACTGCGGCGTCATCATCGACGGCTACTACTCCGACGCGGCGGTCACTTACGCCATCGGCAAGCCGGAGCCCCGGATCCAGAAGCTTCTCGATGTAACCAAAGCCTCTCTCGCGGCCGCCATTGAGCAGTGCCAGGTCGGCGGGCGCCTCTTCGATATCTCCGCCACCGTCCAGGAAATATGCGAGGCGGAGGGCTTTGGCGTCGTCCGTGAGTTTGTCGGCCACGGTATCGGACGCAGCATGCACGAAGACCCCCAGGTCCCGAACTTTGGCACTCGTGGCAAAGGCCTTAGGCTCAAAGAAGGAATGGTCCTGGCGATCGAGCCGATGATCAACGCGGGCAAGCCGGAGGTAAAGGTCCTGCCCGATGGATGGACCGCCGTCACCGTCGATGGCAGTTACAGCGCCCACTTTGAGCACACGGTCGCACTTACCAAAGACGGGCCCTTGATTCTGACCCAATGACCCTGAATTGAGGGAAATGGCAGGCAAATCCCGCTCGATCTAGGAAAAAGGGCACAAATTGAGGTATTATAGAAAATGCTGCGTGCGGTAGCTCGCACGCCCATGATCCCGTGTTTTCAGGAATCGTGCCGTGGGGCCAGGCATTCAGGATAGTTGGTGGAGAGAGTCAGGAAGTCCAGAACTCTCCCAAAGGAGATCGTTTGTCGAAGGAAGATGCAATTGAGGTAATGGCTACGGTCGTTGAGACGCTGCCAAACGCGATGTTCCGGGTCGAGCTTGAAAACAAGCATCAGGCTCTGGCGCATGTCTCAGGACGTATGCGTAAGAACTTCATCCGCATCCTCCCCGGCGACCGCGTCGCGATTGAGCTCAGCCCGTACGATCTCAACCGCGGCCGCATTGTCTACCGCTACAAGTAGACGAAAAAACAGCTTCCAGCTCTTAGCCGTTCGCTTTTGGCTGGAAACAATCAGGAATCAGGGAATCATGCTTGCGGCGTTAGCCTCTAGCGAAGAGCTAGGAGTTGAAGCTGACGGCTGTTTTAGGAGAAGGAATGAAGGTCCGTGCGTCAGTAAAGAAGATCTGTGACAAGTGCAAGGTGATCCATCGCCGTGGTGTCGTTCGCGTTATCTGCGAGAACGCCAAGCACAAGCAGCGTCAGGGATAAGCAAACCGGGAGGCGAACGCTGCCTCCTTTAGCCGGCCCCGCAGGGCTAGTTCGCCGAAGTCAAGGCGTGCGATGAACCCTACGGAACTCAGCCGAAACCATCCACTCGCTCCGTGGCGAAGCCTCCGGAGCCCAACGATAAGGACCCCAATGGCACGTATTGCTGGAGTCGACGTACCGAACAACAAGCAGGTACGCATCGGACTCACCTACATCTTCGGTATCGGCAACTCGCGCGCCGCGAAGATCCTGGCCAAGGCGGATGTAGATCCGTTTGCCAAGATCGCGACGCTCGACGAGGATCAGCTGAACCGCATCCGCCACGTCATCGAGCAGGAGGGCCAGATCGAAGGCGACCTCCGCAAGGACGTCTCCCTCAACATCAAGCGCCTCATCGAAATCCAGTCGTACCGTGGTCTCCGTCACCGCCGCTCGCTTCCTGTTCGCGGCCAGCGTACCCACACCAACGCTCGTACCCGCAAAGGTCCTCGCAAGGGCACCGTCGCCGGTAAGAAGAAAGCGACGAAATAAGCCATGGCGAAGACTCAGCAGAAGGCAGCCGGCGCCGCCAAGACCGGGAAGAATAAGAAGTTCAAGAAGCGCGAGCGGAAGAACGTTCCGTTCGGTCTGGTCTTTATCCAGGCTTCGTTCAACAACACCATCGTCACTATCACCGACCAGACGGGCAATACGCTCTCCTGGAAGAGCTCGGGCTCGCTCGGCTTCCGCGGCTCCCGTAAGGGAACCCCGTTCGCAGCGCAGCAGGCTGCGGTTGGCGCTGCCAATTCTGCTCGCGAGCACGGTCTCCGCTCGGTCGATGTGCGCGTCTCCGGTCCCGGTTCGGGCCGCGAGTCCGCCATCCGCGCGCTCGCCTCGGCTGGTATCGAGGTCCGCTCGATCCGTGACGTTACGCCAATTCCGCACAACGGCTGCCGTCCTCCAAAGCGTCGCCGCGTGTAAGTATCTACCCTTCGCAGCGGGAGTCTGCATGACTCCCGCTGCAATAACTAACCGGATCGTGACGAAGCGCAGCCAGCGCGTAAAGCGATCGACACCTGAAGTCAGGAGATAAGAAAGTTATGGCACGTTATACCGGACCCGTCTGCCGCCTTTGCCGCCGCGACGGTACAAAGCTTTTCCTCAAGGGAGCCAAGTGCTTCACCGAGAAGTGCCCCGTCGAAAAGCGCAACTTCCCCCCAGGCCAGCACGGCCAGTCCAAGAAGCAGAAGAAGGTTGTCGGATACGGCCTGCAGCTGCGCGAGAAGCAGAAGGCCAAGCGCATCTACTTCACGCTCGAGGGCCAGTTCCGCGCCTACTACGAGAAGGCCTCGAACCGCACCGGCGTTACCGGCGAGCTATTGCTCCAGCAGCTTGAGACCCGTCTCGACAATGTCGCCTACCGTCTCGGCTTCGCGTTGAGCCGCCGTCAGGCCCGTCAGCTCGTCCGTCACGGCCACGTTCAGGTCAACGGTCGCAAGGTCAACATTCCGTCCTTCCAGTGCAAGGTCGGCGATGAGATCGCGATCCGCGAGGGTTCGAAGTCCATCGTTATCCTCGAAGAGGCGAAGAACTTCGCCAGCGGTCAGCGCGCCGCAACCTGGCTCGACATCAATCGCGACAATCTCTCCGGCAAGGTTCTCTCCCTGCCGAAGCGCGAGGATGTCAACCTGCCGGTCAACGAGCAGCTGATCGTCGAACTTTACAGCAAGTAATCAGGCTTCGCTGCCGGCCTCTCTAAAGTCGAGAGGCCGGTGGCAACGTTGTGATCGCAGGACCACAACGAACACCACAACCGAATACGCAACCGCATCACCCGCCAGACCGCAAAGTGCTTCGCGGCTAGGACGGAAAAGGAGAAACACATGCTTTGGAGAGGATTCCAGAAGCCCAAGCGTCTCGCAGTCGACAGCGAGTCTCTCACCGAAAAGTACGGCAAGTTCAGCGCCCAGCCCTTTGAGCGCGGCTTCGGCACCACCATCGGCAATGCACTTCGTCGCACCCTGCTCTCCTCCATCGAGGGCGCTGCCGTCACCGCGGTTCGCATCGAGGGTGTGCTGCACGAGTTCCAGTCCATCGCCGGTGTCGTTGAGGACGCGACCGACATCATCCTCAACCTCAAGCAGATTCCGTTCAAGCTGAATGGCGAAGGTCCCAAGGCTCTCTATCTGCGCTCCGACGCAGCCGGTGTCGTCACCTCCGGCTCCATCGAGGCCGACGGCGACGTCGAGATCCTCGACAAGGACGTCTATATCTGCACCATCTCTGAAGGCGGCAAGATCGACATGGAGATGCGTCTCAAGCGCGGCCGCGGCTACATCTCGGCCGACAAGAACTTCGACGCCGACCTCGGCCTCGGCTTTATCCCGGTCGACAGCGTTCACTCGCCCGTCCGCAAGGTCAACTACCTCGTCGAGGCAGCCCGTCTCGGTCAGATTACCGACTACGACAAGCTGACCATCGAGATCTGGACCAACGGCACAGTCTCTCCTGCTGATGCGCTCGGCCTCTCCGCCAAGCTGCTCAAGGACCACATGACCATCTTCATCAACTTCGAAGAAGAGATGGAGGTCGGTCACGACGGCGGCCATGACGGCCCAGCGATCCGCAATGAGAACCTCAATCGCTCTGTCGAGGAGCTTGAGCTCTCGGTGCGCAGCTACAACTGCCTTAAGAACGCAAACATCGCGACCATCGGCGAGCTGATCCAGAAGACCGAGGCCGAGATGTTGAAGACCAAGAACTTCGGCCGCAAGTCCCTGAACGAGATCAAAGAGATCCTCGCGCAGATGGGCCTGTCACTCGGCATGAAGATCGACGAGAACGGCAACCCGCAGCCCGGACCCACCTCGGTCCTGCCTGCAGCCACACTCGCCGCCAGCTTCGGCCACTTCGACGACGACGACGAGGATGAGGACGAAGACCTCAACATCCCCGCCGATGCCGACAACTTCTAACTGCAACTACATGGGAGCAGGGGAACTGTAACCTGCTCCCATCTCAACCTAAGAACGAACCGGTTTAGGGCAGAAGCTCAAACCGAAGGAGATCATCATGCGCCATCGCAATGCAGGATTCAAACTAGGACGTAATACCAGCCATCGCCGCGCCACGCTGCGCAATCTCGTCACCTCCATCATTCTGATGGATCGCATCGAGACCACCATCACCAAGGCCAAGGCCTCGAAGCCGCTCGTCGAGCGCATGATCACTCTCGGCAAGCGCGGCGACGTGCACGCCCGCCGTCAGGCAGCCTCTTACCTTATGACCCCCGAGTCCGTCGACCGCCTCTTTGCCGTCGTCGCTCCCCGCTACGGCGCGCGCAACGGCGGTTACACGCGTGTGACCCGCACCGGAGCCCGCAAGGGCGATGCCGCCGAGATGGCATTCATCGAGTTGCTCGGCGCTGAGCAAGAGCTCAACGAGAAGGCACAGAAACGCGCTGACGCCCGCGCTAAAAAGCGTGAAGAGCTCCAGAAGCAGCTTGAGGAGCAGACTCCCCAGACCGGCGAGGAAGGTCAGCAGTCGTAAGCTTCCCCTTTCTTGGAAGAAAAGGGCGTACCCTCCTGGGTGCGCCTTTTCCCTTATAGCTTATAGTTGGTCTGCTCCTTCGGGTGCGGGTTTCGGTACATTGAGAGTGTGGCAATGAAGTCTATATCGCTTACAGATCGGCAGCTCAGCCTTATCGCAAAGGCGCTGGCAGATCCTCGGCGTTACGAGATCCTTGAGAAGTTGGGACGGTCAAAAGTGCAATGCCCCTGCAGCGATATCCGGGAGTGTATCCCTGTCACTCCTGCTACGCTGTCGCACCACATGAAAGAGCTTGAAAACGCCGGCCTGATTGAATCGGAGCGGGAAGGGAAGTTCGTCAACTACAAGCTGCGGCGCGATGTTCTGGGAGCCTATGTGGAGCGTCTGTCAAAGCTGTAAGCTAAGCTGCGACGATGTTTCTAGTGCTTGATTAGCCACATCAGCCAGCTCGCCGCAATCGTTCCTCCGACAAACAAAGCAAAGCAGAAGACTCCGAACCGGATCATCAACCTCGGCTCCGATCTCTGGGTGATCCCGAAGACGACTGACGTAAACAGCGAGAACAGAAGCACCGCTCCAAAGTGCGAGATCGTCACGATGCCTTCCTCCCGATAGCCAGCGAGTGCGCATCGACGGCCGCAATGATGTTCAGCAGGCCTGCCACCACGATGAACTTCGTTCCGTAGTCTGCAATCGCAACCTGCTCCGCCGCCTGTCCCAGGTCGAAGACCCGCGCAGCCACATACAGCAGCCCGTTGCCCAGGTCTCCGGCAAAGTTCAGCATATCCAGAAGTTCGGCGGTGTTCGGACCGTAGACTTTGCCCTTCAGGGCAATTCCGATCCCGAACATGGCCAGGATCGACACAAACAGCAGCGTGCCGCGGATCCACTTCTTCAGCAGAAAATGTCCCGCGCCCGGAATCAGCCAGCCGGCGATTAGGATTACCACCGGAGGCAGAGTCGTTGTCTTCTGCGCGGGCCTGGCCTGCGCCTGAACGTTCGTCGTCATCTCACCTCATCATACCAGTACGCCAGTCGAGGGCTCGTGGTTTCGTCACATCCGCACCAGCTCCATTTGCACGCGCCCGGTTACCTCGGCTTTGCCCGGAAGGGCGATCATATCTACCTCGCTGCGTA
>DATHJA010000078.1:0-6272 GCA_035316475.1 Edaphobacter sp.
AAAAGACAGAAAGCTTATGGAAGGGATAAGGATGCCATTGAAAGGCGTGCTCTCTGGAGTTTTGCTTGCCTGCTCCCTGGCCGCGACAGCCGGCGCCCAGGAGAATTACTTTACGAACTGGCCGGCGGGGACCAGCCCGCAGGAGGTGGGAAAGCATCTGGCCGACCACTTTGTGGCCAGCCCTCACCAGTACACCAAGACTATCCATTACTCCGAGATCTGCACCTGGTATGGGGCCCTTCAGTTCGCCGAGTTGACGCACGATACAGCGCTGCGCGATCAACTGATTAAAAAGTTCGAGCCGTTGATGCCGGGCGGCGCGGAGGCCGAGCGGAGGCCCGTCCGCCGTCACGTCGACGACTCCATCTTCGGCGTTGTGCCGCTGGAGATCGCCCGACAGACTAAGGATGATAAGTTTCTGACCGAAGGCAAGTGGTGGGCCGACCGGCAGTGGGAGAACCCACAGCCAGATGGCCTCTCCGCCGAGACGCGCTTCTGGATCGACGACATGTACATGCTCGTCATGCTGCAGCTGGAGGCCTATCGCGCCACGGGCGACAAGAAATATCTCGATCGCGATGCCAAGGAGATGGTGGCCTACCTCGACAAGCTGCAGCAGCCGAATGGCCTCTTCTATCATGCGCCCGACGTAAAGTACTTCTGGGGACGCGGCGATGGCTGGGTTGCCGCGGGCATGGCCGAGATGCTGAGCGAGCTTCCTGAGAATCACCCGGACCGTGCACGCATTATGAAGGGCTACAAGCTGATGATGAGCTCTCTCCTGAAGTATCAGGGAAAGGACGGCATGTGGCGGCAGTTGATCGACAGGGACGACGCCTGGCCCGAGAGCTCGAGCTCAGCCATGTTCGCCTTCGGCATGATCACCGGCGTCAAGCATGGATGGCTGGATGCGAAGACCTACGGTCCGGCGGCACGCAAGGCATGGATCGCCGTCGTCGGCTACGTCGATCAGAACTACGATGTGACCCAGGTGTGCGAGGGAACTGGAAAGAAGGACTCGCTCGAGTACTACTACCAGCGCCGGCGACGCACTGGCGACTTCCACGGACAGGCTCCGGTTCTGTGGTCCGCCGACGCTCTGCTGCGTGAGGGAGTTAGATAGGAACGTTCTGATCGATACCCTGATTTCAAGCAAGAAGAAGAGCTCCGTTCGCGGAGCTCTCTTGTCAGGACGACGAATATTCCGTCTATCGCTGCGACAGCCTGAAGACAAGGCGCACCTGCGTCACCACGTCGACCGTCCTGCCGTTGAGAGTGTAAGGCTTGTATCTCCACTTTGAGACCGCCGCCTCGGCCGCGGCGCGCAGGCTGGGCTCTCCTGAGATCGCATGTGCATAGGCGACGGTTCCTGATTTTGTGATCATCGTCTCTACCATCACGGGACCTTCGATCCGCATCGCCCTGGCGTTGTCGGGATAGATCGGGACCCGCGAGACCACAAGGTTCTCCTCCATCCTCGAGAAGGGCACACGGATTGCATCTGTCATCTCCGGAGGCGCCGGCTGCGCGCGAACCACAGGAGCTGGAGATGCCGCGATGGAGGGGGATGAAGGCCGTACAGGCTCCTTTCGGACAGGTTGCGGCGCGGCAGCCTGCGACGTCTTCGCGAGTGTCTCGGTAGATGGATTCGCGGATGGGTTCGTGGGTGGATTTGCGGACGGCTCCGGTGCAGATCCCGCAGGCGGGCTGGCCGATGGTGCTGTAGATAGCCCGGGGGCCTGTGGTTGCGCGGGCACTGGTGCTGGCGGGGCTTGCTGCGCCTGTTCTGGCCCCGGCTTCTTTACGGGTTCAGGCTTCGGAGAGCCTGTGATGAGATCGTGGATCTCCTGGCTGAAGAGCGTCAGCTTGTGCCTGACGATCGGGTTGTACCGATCCACCAGAAGCTGGCCGTACCCGCGGCTCACCATAAACCACGCACCCCCGGCCAGCGCCAGCAGAATGGCCACAGCGGCGATGCGGGCAGTCATGGTTCGGCGGTTCGCTTCGGCATACGCCGAAAGAGGAACCGCGATGGAGGGATCGTCATCGGCATCCGCGGGCGGAGCCAAGCCGCGGCGCGAAAGCGAGCTTACCGGACGTGGCGCAAAGATCTGCCGCTCCTTCGCGGGTCCCGGCTTTGTCACTGGCACCGGTTCGTCGGCTTCGAAGACGCGGACCACCGCAGGCGTCTCCATACCCGTTGCGAGCTTCGTCTTCGGCGCTTCAGCTTCGAGTGGAACTTCTCTTCTGGAGACCTTCGGCGGAACGTGAGCTTCTTTCACCGTCTCCAACGGCTGTTCGGGCCCGGTGGACTTCGGTGTATCTCGAGAGAACTCGGCGCTCTTCATCTGCTCAATCGCGAACATTCGATCTTTCAGCTCGCGGCTCGTCTGCTCCAGACGCAGAAGGGCCTCGGCGATCGACCGTTGTGCCGTGGATCCATTTATATCTCCGCTCTGTCCTTCCTTCGGAAGCGCGCCCTCATCCTTTGGCGCATTCGAAGTCTCCGTCCGGCGGTGTTGAGCTTCAGTGAGCAGATCATCCACCGGTTCGGCGATGGGGTCGGGCAGAACCGGTGCCCCCACATCCACTCCGGCAAGCAGATTTTTCAGATTGTCTACAGCGGTCTTCTCGCTCTTGGGGAGCGTCGCCACAGCTGCGCTGGAGGAGCCCTCGACGATTACCTCCAGCATCTCTTCATCGCTCAGCGATCCTCGCTCGCGGGCGCTCAGGTCTCCCACCATCGCCCAGAAGTCCATCGCGAAGTGGCGATCTTCCTTCAGACTGTTGACGAGATCGCTCAGGTTCGTCCGCTCCCCGAAGGGAATCCGATGCATGTCACAAAGCGATCGAAATCTCTTTACTGCCTGACCGTGCTTTTCCGTATCTTCCAAAACGAGAGTCGTCCTTCGCTCCATCTTGTCATCCATTTCATCCATTCCATGACACACGTCCCCATTTGTTTTGGATGCGTCGAAACCGGTGGATATCTAACTGCAGACCATTCCGGACAATCTTGCTCATCCTGAGAGGGATAGACCTTGCAGCCGGCGCGCAAATGCATGTTCTGTGGAAATTGTGTATGTGCAGAGTTTTGCATGATCGCGGTTAAATCGCTGATTAACTGTACTTCTTTCTTGTCACCCGAACTTGTCACCCGAATCGTTCAAAAATCGAAACGCAGGCCGAGCTGTATCTGACGCTCTCTCGATTGATTGGCCGTAGAGGCCGTATACGTCCCGAACGGACGGACATTGAGTCCTTCGGATGCAATCGTTGCCGCATCCTGAAAGATAAGCGGCGTAACGCCGTTCGCGCCCGGCGTTCCTACCAGAAACGCTCTCTGCTGCACGCCGGTGTAGCTGACATGATTCGCCAGGTTGAATGCCTCGATCGTCGCGCGAATGCGAAGCCTCTCGCCCGCGCGGACCACATGGCCTACACGCATGTCCAGGCGATCGGTATCGGACAAGCGCAGCGTGTTCCGTCCTACCGTCGGCAGATAGACGGCACCGCCGGAGCCATTGATGCTCTCGCGTCCTCCCGTCAGTCGCGTTCCGCCAAAGATCTCGTAGCTGTAAGGCCGTCCGCTGGTCTCGTAAAAGATGCCGGAGACGGTCCATCCGTTCGCCGCCTGCGCGAGCCATCGTTCGGTCGTCCGCACTCTCGGCTCCCACACTGCGCTGACGACGATCTTATGAGGAAAATTCAGCCGCGACAGACCCTTGTCGTATTGCACTGTAAACGGATCGAACTGGGAGTTGGTCTGTGGGGTGGCTCCGGCGCTCTGTCCCTGGTCGATCGCCTTCGACCACGTCCAGGCTATGCGAAACTCCAACCCTTTGCGATTGTGCCTGCGTGCCTCGAATGTCAGCGCATGATAGCTCGCATCGATATCGGACGTGATTGCAGTCACGGGGCCGTAGTGGTCGCTGAGCCGCGCTGTGTACACCGGGACAACAAAGAGCTCACCGTTCTGAACGCCGGTTATGCTGTCTCCTCCCTGAATCTGGAAGGCCCTCGACGAGGTCGAAGGCGCGATGTTGATATCGACCGCGCCCGAGAGCTGACGGTCGACGTTGACCAGATAGGTCGCGCTGGCGACGACACCCGCGGTTACGCCATGCTCCACTGACAGACTTCCCTGCTGGACCAGCGGCGTGCGGAACCTTCTGCTGAAGACCGTCGCGGTCGTCGTCGAGCCAACCGAAGCGGGAGGCGCGGCGACATACGCACACACATATCCGAAGCCCTGATTGGCCACCTGAGGGCATGGCGTGATGGTGTTGGGAGTGATGCTGACGTGCGTCGAGGAGTAAGGAAGCGCGGTATTCACCAATGCACTCCTCACCGTGGCGCCCGGCACGCGGCCATAGTACAAGCCATATCCGATGCGCACGACACCGCGCCGATCGCCGAAGGGAGCCCAGGCAGCGCCGATCCTTGGCCCGAAATTGTTTCTATCCTCGGGCAGAATGCTGGTCGCGCCGCGATCGCCGAAGGTCGCGTCCAGAGCGGGGTTCGGGTTCTGCGGAAGCGGCAGCAGCTCGTACTCGTAACGCAGCCCGGCGTTCACTGTGAGCCCCGGCCTCGGCCGCCAGTTGTCCTCCACGAAGCCGGCCCACTCCTGTGTGTGAAAAGCGATGCTCTGCTCGCCGAAGCTCTGCGTAAACGACCGGAAGCAGAAATTGTGCAGCGTGGCGAAGATCGAAGGGCATCCTCCATTGGGATACGCATGAACATCGAAGGTGTAGTCCGTGATCCAATCCACGAGCCCTCCAGCGTGACCGTTCGTCGCTCCACTGTCGTAGTGAAAAGTCCCCACCGTGTTGTTCAACGCACTGATGTTGTCGTGAAGAAAGCTCGAATCGACGCCCGCCTGCACCAGATGATGACCGACCGCCCACGTCACCGTATCGACAATCTGTACGCGACTCTCATCGGGATAGGCGATGCGCCCCACTCCCGCGGGCGTACCGAACGTCAACCCAGACGGCCCGATCGCAATCTGTGGGACGTAACCGCGCAGTCCGATGGCGGGCTCCTGCGGCAGTGGCGTCTGCGCCTGCTCGTACTGAAGATCGCGCCCATAGGCAAACCGCACTTCGTTGCTGAAGTGCGCCGAGACCGTCCACAGCCATCGCGCGGCAGCACCGTCCACCTTCGTGTACCCGCTGCCGAGGCTCGCGGCACCACGATCGACCACCGGGGCTCCGCGAAGTCCTGCCGGCGACGCCGACCGCATCCGGTTGTACTGAAAGCTCGCGCGGTTGCGAGAGCTAAGCTGCCAGTCCAGCTTGCCGAAGTTGATGGTCTGGTCGTCACGGCGTTCGACTCGTCCTGTCAGACCGCTCAAATAATTCAGCGCGGCATTTACCTGTTGCAGCCTCACTCCGCGGTTTGCCAACAGCGCCGTCTGCGTGGGAGTCAGTCGATAAAAGTTTGGGTCGCTCGGCGAGCCGATCGCAGGAAAGCCGCGCCGCTGCTGATCGAACGCATAAAAATAGAAGAGCTTGTCATGAACCAGCGGGCCACCTACCGTGCCGCCGAACTGCTGGCGAAGATCGTGCGGTTTGACCAGCCCGCTCATGATCGCTCCATCCTGATAGCTTGTGGCGACGGAGAACGGATTGGTCGCGGCCCAGGCGCTCGTGCGCGCCGTGTAGAAGCCGGTGCCGTGCAGATCGTTCGTCCCGCTCTTCGAGATAGTCGTGATCGCTCCTCCGGCGCCGTGCCCATACAGCGCGGAGTAGTTCTGTGTATTCACGCGGAACTCGCGCACCGCCTCCTGAGAGAAGGTATAAGACGCGCCCGAGCGCCGCCAAGAGGCTGCGTTGCGTCGCGCACCTCCAAGCTCAACGCCGGTTTGTTCGTCATTCTCCCTGTCATCGCCGTCGCTCATACCGCGAGGAACTGATTGAAAGCTGTTGTCGTTCGAGACTCCATCGACGGTCGTGCTGTTCTGCGTTACTGCAAGCCCTCGAAAGCTAAGAAGATCTCCGCCTTGATCGTCCGGATTTGCCGCTGGAGTCAGCAGGGCAAAGCTCTGCCACCGCCGCCCGTAGACAGGCAGGCCTTCCATCTCACCTGGACCGATCACGCTGGTAACGGCCGCACCCGAGGGTTGCTCCAGGTTGATACCGGCTGCTCCTTCGGCGCTCTCATCAACCGTGACCGTCGTCTGCACGCCGGCAGGCTTCAGCCGGAGATTCAGTCCTGTGACGCCTCCCACCTCAACCGAAACGCGGTCGAGGACCTCTGTCGCGAACCCC
>DATHJA010000079.1:0-7154 GCA_035316475.1 Edaphobacter sp.
GTGAGGGACTGGAGGGCCGTGGAGAGCGTCGACAGGTCGGTGCCGAACTTGCTGAAGGCGGTGTCCTGGGCCTGGAGGTTGGAGAGCTGCGTCTTCCATGGATCTTCGACGGCCTGTTCGGCCGCGAGAATCTGAGTCACCGTGGAGGCGACGTCGAAGCCCTGCCCGCTGTTGATCGGACCGAAGTTGATTCCAACCGTACCCATTATGTTCTCCTCAGAGATCTGCCTGCGAAACGGAGTTGTGCAACTGAGATGCCGGAGTTGCCGCCTTTGGATTAGGCGGCGTTAACTCCGGCGAAGACAGACAAAGGGGACGGCAAGCGGAGTATCTCCGCCTGCCGCCTGTGGGGGTTACTGGAGCAGCTTGAGGACGTCCTGCTGGACGGCGTTGGCCTGGGAGAGCGCCGCGATGCCCGTCTCGCTGAGGATCTTGTACTTAGCCATGTCGCTGGTTGCCTGGCCGTAGTTGGTGGCGCGGATGTTGTTCTCCGCCGAGGACAGGTTGACAGACTGCGTGTTGGCCACATTGGCCGCGGCGCTGAGCTGGTTGATGTTGGCGCCGACAGTGCCGCGCTGGTAGGCGACGTCCTGAACAGCGGAGGTGAGGGTGGTCAGAATACCGGCTGCTGTCGTGGCATTCAGGGTTGCACTTGCCGTAAGGTCGGCGCCGGCGCCGGCTGCGGTGGTTCCTACGCTGGCCGTGGTCAGCGCACCGATGGTCTCGCTGAAGGTGCTTGCGCCCGAGGACGTTCCATCGCTGACGAAGACACTGACAGGGGTTGCGGAGAAAACCGCATTGCCGTTGTAGTTGGTCGTCGATCCGATGTTGCCGATCTCGGTGAGGATGTTCTGGTACTCCTGATCGGCGGAGCCGACCTGGCTGGTGTTCAGCGTGCCGTTGGCTGCCTCGGTGGCCAGCGTGATGGCGCGGTTGAGCAGGTTGGTCACCTGCGCCAGGGCACCGTCAGCGGTCTGCAGCATACCGACGCCGGCGCTGGCGTTCTGCGCCGACTGGGTGAGAGCGGCGACGTTGGCGTGCAGGCCGTCCGCAAGGGCAAGGCCGGCTGCGTCGTCGGCGCCGCTGTTGATGCGCGAACCGGAGGAGAGCTGCGTCAGGGTGTTCTGCAGGCTCGCCTGGGTCTGGTTAAGGTTGTTCTGCGCGTAAATGGCTGAGATGTTGTTCAAGACACCCAAGGACATGGGGGAACGCTCCTCTTCTTCACTCAATTTGAGTTACCGCACTGCCTGTCCCGGGTGATCCGGATCTTCGGGGTGACCTTCGATCCGGCTGACCTTGCGAAAGGCGTTGCGTTCCCCCACCTCATCGGCGAGGGGGTGCGGGACTTGAGAGGATTCTTTCCTGAGCTATCGCCGGGAGGTTACGAACGATTCACTTCTATTGCGTTCGCCTCTCCGCGCCGATGAGAGGAAAGAGAGGAAGTGTCCCCATGATCGAACTGACTCGCCTGAACGGCAGTCGCCTCAGTCTCAACTGCGACCTTATCAAGTATGCGGACTCGGCACCGGACACGGTGCTTACGCTGGTAACCGGGGAGAAGATCGTGGTTCTGGAGCCGCGCGGCGAGGTGATGCGCAGGACGATGGAATATCGCGCCCTGGTGCTGCGTACGGCGTGGCCGGATGCCGGGATGGCTCTGGTAGCCAAGAGCGCGCGCGATATGCAGGAGCTCGCCGCAGAGGCGGACAAGAGCACAACTTAACTAATAGATAGACCACAACCCAGGCTGTAGCAGATCTCTCTTGGAAGAGGACGTTTTATGGACATCGCCAGCATTGGTGGCATCGTAGTCGCGATTCTTGGCATTCTGACCGGCATGATGATCGAGGGCGGAAGCATTAGCCAGATCGCGCAGCCCACGGCCGCCCTGATCGTGATCGGGGGGACGATGGGTGCGGTGATGCTGCAGTTTCCGCTGAAGACCTTTCTCGCCGCGCTGAAGCGGGTGATGAAGATCTTTGTCTCGGGCAGAGCCGACAGTGAAGAGTTTCTGAAGCAGCTGGTGCAGTTTGCCAACAAGGCTCGCAAGAGCGGCATCGTCTCGCTCGACCAGGATCTGAACTCCATCAAGGACCCCTTCTTTCGCCAGGCGCTGATGCTGGCGATCGACGGTACCGAGCCGAACGAGGTCCGCAAGATCATGCAGATGGAGCTGGACAACAAGTCGGAGATGGAGGAGAAGATCCCGCAGGTCTTTGAGGCAGCGGGAGGCTACTCCCCGACGGTCGGTATCATAGGCGCCGTGCTTGGGCTGATCCAGGTGATGCAGCACCTGGACAACATCACCGAGGTGGGCCGCGGGATCGCCGTTGCCTTCGTGGCGACGATCTATGGGGTTGCTCTGGCCAACCTGGTCTTTCTTCCGGTGGCGGGCAAGCTGAAGATCCGGCATCGCGAGGAGCAGATGGCCAAGGAGATGGTTCTCGAGGGAGTGATCTCGATCCTCGAGGGCATGAATCCGCGCATGATGGAGACCAAGCTGCGCACCTTCCTCGCAGAAGGAAAGACGCCCGAGACGGCCGAGGAGGTTGCAGCGTGAGCCGCGCGAAGAAGCACGAGCACGTAAACCACGAGCGCTGGCTGGTCTCCTACGCCGACTTCATTACGCTACTGTTTGCGTTCTTCGTGGTGCTGTTCGCGTCGAGCCAGTCGGACAAGAAGAAGCAATCGGAGTTCGCCGCCGCGATGCAGACGGCGTTCACTCCGCTGGGCAGCTTTGAGGCGCACGCCAAGACACCTCCACTCGAGAAGGCTCCCAGCGCCTCGACGGTGACGCGGCCCGCGGCTCTGGCGCTTCCTTTTCCCGAGGCCGGGCAGGTGGCCCGCGAGGAGGAGATGAAGGAGAGATTGAGCCGGCTGGTCCGTCAGGCTGGCGGAAGGCTTCCGGAGGGCAGCGTGACCACGCGGCTGACGCCGGACGGTCTGGTGATCTCGCTGCATGAGATCGGATTCTTCGCCTCGGGCTCGGCACAGGTGCGGGGGGAATCGGTCCCGATGCTGGCCGCTCTGGCCGAGACGATCCCGGATGCTCCGCTACGCGTCGAAGGCCACACCGATAATATGCCGATCCACACGGCGCAGTTCTCTTCGAACTGGGAGCTTTCGACGGCGCGGGCCAGCGCAATCGCGCGGTTGCTGCTCGAGCGCGGGATCGTCCATCCGGAGAACGTCTCAGCGGCGGGCTATGCGGAGTATCATCCTGTCTCCTCCAATGCGACCGAGACCGGGCGCGGCGAGAATCGCCGCGTGGACATCATTCTTCTGCGATCCCCAGCACCTTCACGATGACCCGCTTGGAGCGTTGGCCATCGAACTCGGCGTAGAAGATACGCTGCCAGGTCCCGAGGTCGAGTCGTCCCTGGGTGACGGGAAGCGTGGTCTCGTGATGCAGCAGAAGGGCTTTCAGGTGCGCGTCGGCGTTGTCCTCGCCGGTGCGGTGGTGCTTGTAGCCGGGCCAGCGCGGAGCCAGTTTTTCGAGCCACGTGCCGATGTCTTCGATCAGGCCGTCTTCGTGGTCGTTGACGTAGATGGCCGCAGTGATGTGCATGGACGAGACGAAGCAGAGGCCGTCGTCGATTCCGCTCCGCCGCACGATCTCCTCGACTTGCGGGGTGATGTGGACCATCTCGTAGCGTTCGCGGGTATTGAAGGTGAGGTACTCGGTATGGGCTTTCGTTTGTGACATGAAGTCTGCTCCCGAAGAAAAAGATCACTTTCAGAGGAGCACAGTTTTTGTACAGATGGGAGACGCGGGCAACGGAAATCGGCCTTAAACAGTCTTATATATGCGCCGATTTCCGATTAGGGCGTGAGCAGAACTTGCTGCTAGAATCTGAGCAAACGCCCACAACTGAATTGTT
Organism: Edaphobacter sp.; assembly: GCA_035316475.1. Classification (GTDB taxonomy): domain Bacteria; phylum Acidobacteriota; class Terriglobia; order Terriglobales; family Acidobacteriaceae; genus Edaphobacter. The sequence continues at coordinate 3,882 of DATHJA010000079.1, forward strand.
TTCAGACGCGGCAAAGGGAGAGATTAGAGAGATGGCTTATGTGATTGCAGAACCTTGCATCGGGACCAAGGATACGGCCTGTGTGGACGCTTGCCCGGTCGATTGTATCCACCCGAAGAAGGACGAGACGGGCCACGCCGATGCGGAACAGCTGTTCATCGATCCGGTCGAGTGTATCGACTGCGGAGCGTGTGTTCCTGTGTGTCCGGTTTCGGCGATCTATGCCGGCGATGACCTTCCGGAGAAGTGGATGGACTTCCAGCAGAAGGCCTCTGATCACTTCGGACGTTAGAACTTCCCCGCGAATGTGGGAGATGGATTGAGACGCGTGGCTTCAGGCCGCGCGTCTTTCGTTTGGGGGATGAGCCGACAGGATGACACAACGGCAGAGTGAGGCGATCGTGCTCCGGACCTGGCCGTTCGAGGAGGCGGACCTATTGGTGAGCCTGCTGACGCGCGAGCAGGGCCGCATCAAGGGGGTTGCGCGGCACGCCATGCGGTCGCGGCGGCGGTTCGGAGGGGCGCTTGAGGCAATGACCCATGTCCGCGCCACCTACGCGGAGAAGCCGAAGCAGGAGCTGGTGCGGCTGGATGGGTTCGAGATCCTGTGGTCTCCTCTGGCCGATCCGGTGGACTATGGCAGAACCGCTGCGCTGGAGTTTGTCGCGGAGGTCCTCGAAGAGGCTCTGCCGGAGCAGGCCCCGGAGGATGCGGTCTTCCGGCTGGCACTGGCGGCCATCGTCGAGATGCAGGTGGGCCGCATGTGGATGCCGGTCACCTACTTCGCGCTGTGGATGAGCCGGCTGATGGGGTGGATGCCGTCGCTCAGCCACTGCGTGGCCTGCGGGCTGGACCTGCGCGGGAAGAGAGTCTGGTACTCGGCGGTCGTGGATGGAGTGACATGCGAAGACGACCGGCGCGGCGACAGCGCATCGCTTTCGACGGGGTCGGTTGAGGAGGCCGCGAGGATCTTTCGCTCGACGGTCGGAGATCTGGCGAAGGAGGAGTGGCCAAAGCGGCGGGCAGAGGACCTTCGGCAGTTTGCCGTGACACTGTTGGAACGGCACCTGGAGCGAAGGATCAGGAGCGCGCGCGCCCTCGAGCGGATATAGGGCTCAGGCTAATTCCCGGCTCAGACGCGCGGCCATCTTTGCGTCCCGCGTCGTGATTCCGCCTGCATCGTGCGAGATCAGCCCCAGACGGACCTGGTTGTACCGAATATCGATGTCGGGATGATGGCCGGCGGATTCGGCCAGGTCTGCGACGCGGTTGACGAAGGCCATGGCCACGACGAAGTCTTTGAAGCTCCAGTCACGCACAAGTTTTCCCGAATCAAGGCGCCAGTCAGGGTTTTCCTTGAGCAGGAGATCGATCTCGGTCTGGTTAAGAAGTGCCATGGACGCCTCCCTGGGCAGAGAACTGCTTTCAGCATGCTAAGTGTGGGCACCGAAGAGAGGCAAATGGATCAGATGGTGGTCAGGGCGTCGAAGCCGGGCTGCTCGGTCTGGCTGCGGATTGCGGTCCAGTGCTCGTCGGGGATGCGAAGAAAGACGTCGACGATTGCAGGGTCGAACTGGGTCCCGGAGCAGCGGATGATCTCGGCCCGGGCGTCGGCGAAGGAGGTGCCTTTGCGATAGGGGCGGTCGGAGGTCATGGCATCCAGCGTGTCGGCGATGGCGAAGATTCGCGCCCCAAGAGGGATCTCCGTTCCCTTGAGTCCGCGGGGGTAGCCGGTTCCGTCGAAGCTCTCCTGATGGGCGTAGACGATCTCCGCTGCATCGCAGAGGAAGGGGATCTTGCGCAGCATCTCGTAGCCGCGCTGGCAGTGTTCCCGCATGACTGCCACTTCGGTTTCGTCGAGGCGTCCAGGTTTGAGCAGGATGGCATCGGGGGTCGCAATCTTGCCGATATCGTGAAGGAACGCGCCGCGGGCGATGGTGCGCAGCTCGTCGGGGCCGACGCCAAAGGCTCGGGCCAGCTCGATGGTGTAGGCGGTGACCCGCTTGGAGTGCCCTTCGGTCTCCTGATCGCGAAGATCGAGCGCATCGCCCATGGCCCCGATGGTGATGTCATAACTTCGTTCGAGGTCATGCATGATGGCGCGCAGGCGGCTGGTGCGTGTGGAGATGACCTCTTCCAGATGTTGACGATAGGCGGTGTTTTGCCGCAGATGCCTGCGATGTTCGGCGGCGCGCGCGACGACGCTTTCGAGCTGCCGCCGCTCGAAGGGCTTGATGAGGTAATCGAAGGCCCCGCGCCGGAAGGCATTGGTCGCAACCTGGATGTCGCGTACGGCAGAGAACATGATGACGGGAAGCTCGGGATGATCGAGGGAGATGCGATCGAGAAGGGCAAGACCGTCGGTGCCGGGCATCATGATGTCGGACAGGACGAGGGAGTAGTTCGGATCCTGGCTGAGCAGCTCGATGGCTTCATTGGCTCCGGAGGCGGTCACGGGGGTATATCCGCCGCGTTCAAGCAGGGTAGCTACGATGCCGCGGACGGGCTCTTCGTCATCGACTACAAGGATCTTTTCCTGCAGCATCAATTTGTGCGGCTCCACCGCTGTCGCATCCTTCCAGTATCGGCAAAATATGTCTGGGCTTTATCGCAGTATTCTACGACGGGTAGACCGATTTGTTTTTACCACGGAAGAGGTAGAGAAGCTCAGTGGAAATGATGCCCTGTACCCGAGTTGGATCAGCCATTCTTCTGCGCATTCTTCTTCCTTGTCACCCAGCCCGGTTTGGTGACCTGACGCGATCGGCCCAGGGCGAGTGCGCCGGAGGGAACGTTTTCGGTGATGCAGCTTCCGGCGGCGATGTAGGAGCCCGACTCGATGGTTACAGGGGCGACGAGGGTGGAGTCGGAGCCGACGAAGACGTTGTCTCCAATGGTGGTCCGGTGCTTGTGAACACCGTCGTAGTTGCAGGTGATGGCTCCGGCGCCGACGTTGACGCCGGAGCCTATAACGGCATCGCCCAGGTAGTTGAGGTGGTTTGCCTTGGAGCCTGCCCCGAGGATGACCTTCTTGGTCTCGACGAAGTTGCCCACGTGTGCTCCGGCGCCGATCTGGCTCTCCGGTCGGAGGTGGGCATAAGGGCCGAGGATGGCGTTGTCGGCGATGGTTGCGGAGTCCGTGATGCAGCCGTTGCGGACGGTAACGGAGTCGCCGATAACGGTGTCCTGGATGACGGAGTAGGAGCGGATGCGGCAGTCCGAACCGATCGTGGTCGCTCCCAGGAGCTGGACGTAAGGCTCGATGACGGTGTC
>DATHJA010000080.1:0-3786 GCA_035316475.1 Edaphobacter sp.
AGGATAGAAGTGCAGGTGGAAGTGCCACTCCGGATGCACCTTCCCGTCGAACGGCTGCGGGTGCAGTCCCATCGAGTAAGGAAACGGCGTGTCGAAGACCTTGTCATACGTCGAGGTCACCGACTTCAGCATCGCCGCCAGATCGTCGCGCTCCGTCTCCGTCAGCGCCGAGAGGTCCGCAATGTGCTTGACCGGCAGGATCATTACCTCGAAAGGCCACACCGCCCAAAAAGGAACCACCGCAACCAAGCTCGCGTTCGAAGCCACCACGCGCTCTCCGCGCGCAACTTCCATCTCGCGGTAAGCGCACAACAGACAGCAGCCGTGCTCCCGAAGATAGATTTCCTGAGCGGTTTGCTCCACCACCGCCTCGTTCGGGACCGAGCGGCTCGCCCAGATCTGTCCATGCGGGTGCGGATTGCTCGCCCCCATCATCGCGCCGCGGTTCTCGAAGACCTGCACGTACTGAATGTCCTCGCGCCCACCCAGCTCCTGGGTCTGGTCGTCCCAAAGGTCCACCACCTTGCGGATGTCGGCGACCTCCATCTTCGCCAGCGTCAGATCGTGACGCGGCGAAAAGCACAGCACGCGGCAGACGCCGCTCTCGCCCTCGGCGATCAGCAGCCCCTTGCCGTCCTCGTCGTCGGTGAAGCGTGGAGCATCCGGCTTCAACGCCGCAAAGTCGTTCTCGAAGACATAAGTGCTGGTGTACTTGTCCGTCCGCAGCCCACCCGCGCGCATGTTGCCCGGGCAGAGATAGCACTCAGGATCGTAAGCCAGCGCGGCTGGCTGAACAGGCTTCTCCATCTGCCCCTGCCACGGACGCTGCGTGCGGTGCGGAGAGACCAGCACCCACTCCCGCTTCAGCGGGTTGAACCTGCGGTGAGGATTCTGCTGTGCCAGTGGATTCAAGCAACACCGCCCTTCTCGGCCAACGCCAGCGCGCCATCCGTCGGCTCGCAGATAAAGCAGTCCGCGTCGATCCCCGTCGCCTTCTGGTACTCGCGCCGAACCGCTGCAACGAACGCTTCCGCTTCGGCCGCGCGCACCACATTCACCGTGCAGCCGCCGAAGCCGCCACCGGTAATGCGCGCGCCGATACAGCCAGGCTGGCCGAGCGCGATCTCGACCAGCGAGTCGATCTCAGGGCAGCTCGCCGCGAAGTCGTCGCGAAAGCTCGCATGCGCCTCCACCATCAGGGCGCCGAATCGCTTCAGATCGCCGGCCAGTAACGCCTCGCGTGCCGCGAGCACGCGGGCATTCTCGGTGATGATGTGCCGGCACCGTGCGAAGCTCTCCGGAGACATCTTGTCCCGGCAGGCCTCGAGATCGGCCACCGTCGCATCGCGCAGCAGCTCGCGGCCCAACTCACGCTGCAGCACTGCCTGGCCCGCCTCCACCTCGTCGCGGCGGTTCCCATACTCGCCCGTCGCGACCGCATGCTTCACCATCGAGTTCGCAATCACCACGCGAACATCCTCCGGAAGCGGAAGGAGATCGAACTCCAGCGAGCGGCAGTCCAGCAGGAGCGCCCGATGCGCCACCGCGCCTGCAACGACAAACTGGTCCATGATTCCGCTCTTCGCGCCGACGAACTCGTTCTCCGCCCTGCGGCAGAGCGTAGCAACCTTCTTCAGTGGAAGCGTGGTTCCCGCGATCGACAGGATCGCCATCGCCGCCGCAACCTCGATCGAGGCCGAGGAGCTCAGCCCAGCGCCCAGCGGAACGTCGCCGGAGAGAGTCATGTTGAAGCCGCCGAAGTCCACTCCCTCCTTCCGGAGGCTCCAGGCAACGCCGGCGGGATAGTCGCTCCAGTGTCCCCGCCGCCCACGCTCAAGATCGGAGGGCTCGAAGAAGGTCTCCTCTTTGTAGTTTTCCGAGTAGAACATCATCCGGTCGTCGCCTCGAGGATTGATGACCGCGGTCGTATGAAAACCAATGGCCATCGGCATTACCAGGCCGCCGGTGTAATCGGTGTGTTCACCAATCAGGTTGACTCGCGCCGGAGCCTCAAAAAACCTCCCTGGCTTCCCAAAACGATCATGGTGCGCCAGATTTACCGCTTCGCTCTTTAACTTCATTCACTGCACCACAAAGAAATTGAAGGATTCCAAACACCCTTCATCCTACAGCCTCATGTGTACGTTCACGTAAAGAAGTTCAGCGACGCGAATTTACTCTTCGCGGAGCACCTCGAGTGGCTTCTGCCCCAGAACGCGGAAGCTCGCCATCCAGCCGGTCGCAACCGTCGCCGCGGCCGTCGCCACCAGCGCAATCGCGGTCCAGGCCCAGTGGAAGTGGTATGGAACCGACATCCTTCCCAGCAGCACCCGCGTGATGAGGTTGGCGAAGGCGATGCCGACGATGCCCGAGACCAGCCCGAGCACGGCGAACTCGATCGAGAAGACCGCAGCGATTCGCGCCCGCGTCGCGCCCAGCGTCTTCAGCACCACCACCTCGCGCAACCGACGATACCGCGTTCCCGCAATGGCGCTGGCCAGAATGACGATGCCCGCGAAGACGCTGAACGCAGCCAGGAACTGAATTACATATGTGATCTGGATGACCACCGAGCGCACCGTCTCGAGCGCCTGCGCGACGTTGATCACCGTCACCGTCGGGAACGACTGGTAAAGGGCGCGCTGCAACTCGCCCACACGATTCGGATCGGCATGGACTCCGCCGTACCAGACGACGGGAAGGCCCTTCAGGACTGCCGACGGCATGACGAACTCAGCGCGCGAGTACGTGTGCTGCCCGTCGGCCTTGGTCAACGCCGCGACGGTGGCGACGATCTCCGCATCCTGCGCGGCAAAGGTCACCTTCGATCCGATGCTCACCCCAAGCCGCTCGGCCTGTCGTTGCCCAATTGCAACCATGGGCTTCGTCTCGCCGGCAGACCACCACTTGCCCTCGACAACAGTCGTGCCGGGAGGTGCGCTCGCAAAGGAGGTTACCGAGATTGTGCGCAGCATCCTTCTGGGGAAATTCTTCAGGGCCGCCTTGCTGGCATCCACTCCGTCAATCGCGACAATCCGCGAGGAGACGACGGGTAGAAGCTCCGGCTCCGCCGTAACGCTGGGCTGCGACTTCAGCAAAGCCCGAATGCCGTCCACCTCCTTTTCGGTGATATCGACCAGAAAGACGTTGGGCAGGTTTGGCGCGCTCGACAGATGCAGCTCTTTCACAACGGCTTGCTGCACCAGGAAGACCGACATGATCTGCATGACGCCTAGCCCCACAGCCGCCAGTAGAGGCGCTGAGGGATTCCCGGGGCGATAGAGGTTGGCCAGCCCGTGGCGGACAGCCGAGGGAAGGCTCAGCCGCGTTCTACTGAGGAAACTGCGCAACCCGGCCAGAAGAGCAGCACAAGCCGCAAGCAGAACAAGCAGCACGGCGACGAGCCCGAGAGAGAAGACACGACCCACCGTTGCCGAGTCCGACAGCGTCGTCGCAATCGCGGCAAGCCCCGTCAGGATCAGCACGACCGCAGCGATCTGCGAGAGATTCTTCGTCGCCTTCCGTATCAGGGTAGTGAGAAAAGGATCGGAGCTGTCATCGACCGCGCGACGAAGGATCAGGATCGGCCGGACCGAGCGGATGTCGAGCAGCGGAGGCAGGGTAAACAGCAGCGTCGTCAGTACGCCCACGCCAAGCCCGGTGAGAATCGTGCGCACCTGCAGGTGCACGGAGGTGGGAACGCCGAGAAGCTTCCCCAGAAAATAAGGGAAGGCCATCTGCACGAATCCTCCGAAGACGACGCCCAGAATGCCTCCCAGAAGACCC
>DATHJA010000081.1:0-6559 GCA_035316475.1 Edaphobacter sp.
TCCCCCGCGCAGGCTCTTCTCTGTCAGGTACACATACAGCACCGCCCACGCATGCACCGGCGGATTCACATCGCCGAAGTTCCACTCATACGCCGGAAGCTGTCCGTTCGGGTGCAGATACGTCTCGCTGATCATCAGGGCAAGCTGATCTTTGGCAAACTCCACATCCACCATCGCCAGCGCTACCGTATGGAACGCCAGATCCCACGCCGCATACCACGGATACTCCCACTTGTCCGGCATCGAGATGATGTCCGCGTTCAGCATATGAAACCACGGAGCATTCCGCATCGTCCGTCTGCGGCCTGGCCCCGTCGGGCTATAACCATGCTCGCGCAGCCACAGGTCCAGGTCGAAGTAGTAAAACTGCTTCGACCACAGCATCCCTGCCAACGCCTGCCGGGTGATCGTCTGATCGCCGGGCGAGCTCGACGGTGGACACACCGCCTTATAGAACTCGTCCGCCTCCCCAATCCTCTCCGCGAATACGGCGTCGAACCCAGCTCCGAAGGGAGCCACGATCTCCGCGTTTCGTGAGAGTCTTAGCTTGACCACCGCTTCGCCGCCCGCGGGGACATTCACCTCATACAGCGCCGCGGCCTTCGTCCCCTTCCGCTCCGGATTCACCGCATCCTTCGCCCCGTGGATCACATACTCATGAAACGCGTCCTTCACAAACGGAGTCGAATTCACCGCCCCCGACAGCCTCTTCTCGTTCGACTCGTTCTGCGTAAATAGCAGCTCTCCGGCGCCCTCGCAATGCAGGAAGTACTCTCCCAGCCGCTCATGCCGAGCCCCGATCACCGCCCCCGCACTCGCCGCCCACATCTCCGGCCTCGGCTGGTCCTTGCCTGTCCACCACTCGTTGCGGAACCACAGCGTCGGCAGCACACGCAACGGTGCAGCTTCCTTCCCGCGGTTCACGGCCGTAATCCTTACCAGAATCTCTTCCGCATCCGCCTTCGCATACTCCACAAACACATCGAAGTAACGGTCCTCCTCGAACACTCCCGTGTCCATCAGCTCGTACTCATGCTCAAACTTCGTCCGCTTCCCGTTCGTCTCCACCAGATCGTCGTAAGGAAACGCCACCTGCGGGTACTTGTACAGGTACTTCATGTATGAATGCGTCGGCGTCGAATCCAGATAGAAGTAGTACTCCTTCACATCCTCGCCGTGGTTTCCCTCCGCATTCGTCAGTCCGAACAGCCGCTCCTTCAGGATCGGGTCCTTCCCGTTCCAAAGCGCCAGCGCGAAGCAAAGGTGTTGGTGATCATCCGAGATCCCCGCAATCCCATCCTCGCCCCACTTGTACGCCTTCGACCGCGCCTGGTCATGCGTGAAGTAGTTCCACGCATCTCCGTTCGGCGAGTAGTCCTCCCTCACCGTCCCCCACTGCCGCTCGCTCAGGTAAGGCCCCCACAGCTTCCACGCCTTCACCCCGCTCTTCGCTTCCTCAAGACGAACCTGTTCCACGCCGGCCATACCTCACCTCATCGAAACGCGCTGAGTCCCGAACCCGATATCTACAGACACTAGGACCGCCGCCACCTACCGTCAACCAGCACACCGAACACAAGCCAATTTTTAATACGACTGCCCATCTGCTCTCTCGGCCCTGCTCCCTGGTTCCTGGTCGCATGCTCCAAACCGCGTACAATCACATCCGGCGGCACAAGCGAGGTTTCTGTGATCGATACACCCATTCTCCTTCTCATCGTCATCATTGCGCTTTACCTGATCAGCTCCATCAAGATCCTCAAGGAGTACGAGCGCGCCGTCGTCTTCCGCCTCGGCCGCATCTCGCCCTCCAAAGGCCCCGGCGTCATCCTCGTCTTCCGCCCCCTCGACCAGATCGTCCGCGTCTCCCTCCGTCAGGAGGCCATGGAAGTCCCCCCGCAGGACATCATCACCCGCGACAACGTCACCCTCAAGGTGAACGCCGTCATTACCCTCCGCGTCATCGACCCCACCAAGGCCGTCATCGAGGTCGCCAACTACATCTACCAGACCTCGCAGTTCTCCCAGACCACCCTCCGCTCCGTCCTCGGCGAGGTCGAGCTCGACGAGCTTCTCGCCCACCGCGACCGTCTCAACCAGCGCATCCAGACCATCCTCGACGGCCACACCGCCCCCTTCGGAGTCAAAGTCGTCTCGGTCGAGGTCAAGCAGGTCGACATGCCCGAAACCATGCTTCGCGCCATGGCCAAGCAGGCCGAAGCCGAGCGCGAACGCCGCGCCAAAATCATCCACGCCGAAGGCGAATTCAACGCCGCCCAGAAGCTCGTCGACGCCGCCGCACTCATGGCCACCCAGCCCATGACCCTGCAACTCCGTTATCTCCAAACTCTTACCGAGATAGGTGTCGAGAAGAATACGACCATCGTTTTTCCGCTTCCCATGGAGCTGATGACGCTGTTGAATAAAACAGTCCAGACCGCGGACGCCGCGAAGGGCACCTTCGGGCATCAGGGCGGAACCGGCATCCCGCAGGCTCCCACCCCGCCGCCCACGCGCTCTTCGGCTGAACCCATCGAGTAGGTGCCTCACGACGGCTCCTGCCCAACACAAGGATCCCATCGTGAACACCCGCTACCTCGAAGACGACGACCTCGACACCGAATCCAGCCGGGAGCTCTCTCTCAGCCCATCCACTCTCCTCGGTATCTTCTTCCTTCTCGCCATCATCTGCGCCATCTTCTTCGGCTTCGGCTACAGCATGGGCAAGCGCTCGGCCGCCTCTACCGCTACCTCGGCCGACAACTCCGGGACGGCTCCCCTACGTGCCACCGGCGACTCCAAGCCCGCCCCGGGCCTCGCTAACCAGGACGAAGACCTCACCCCCGCCGATGCTGCCGCGGCAGAGACCGCCTCACTGCAGGCAAAACCCCAGCCCACCGTGGTTGACACCGCCGCGGAAACCCCCTCTCCCAGGCCTCGCCTCGAGCGCACCGCCACTATTCCTCCTCCCACCCCTCAGCTAAAACCCGCCGTAGCCATTAAGCCCTCGGCCGCCACCACGCCCTCTCCTGCCGCGCCCCCCACTCCCACTCCAGCCCCGCACTCCGCAGCCGCTGGAGCCCCGGCACTCGTCCAGATCGCCGCCGTCTCTCATCAGGAGGACGCCGACATCCTCGTCAGCGCCCTCAAGCGCAAGGGATACACGGTAGCCGTTCGCCACGAACCCCAGGACAAGCTCCTCCACGTCCAGATCGGCCCCTTCCCCATCCGCAAGGACGCCGACACCATGAAGCAGCGGCTCAGCGCCGACGGCTACAACGCCATCGTCAAATAGATCACCCCTCTCCCAGATCATCGGGGTAAGCAGAAAATTCAACCGAAGTATCCCGGATCGCGCCTATACTGTCTCCGTTACGGAGACACAAACCATGCGCGCTGCATCCGCGATGCTCCTCGCCTCAGTCTTCCTTGCACCTCTCCTTCCAGCTCAGAATCCTTCGCCGCAGAACAATAACGTCTATGTGCTCCGCGACGGAGGAACCAGTGGAAGAATGGAGAGCATCACCGTCCCGCCCATAGTCGGCGCCCCCTTCAGCCTCACCCTCATCACCGAATGGTCCCGTTCTCTCGCTGGCAGCGGAACCGTCACCCTCACCAATCAGCGCCCCATCATGCGCGACGGGAGGGGACGAATCTACCAGGAGCGCTGGTTCCTCGTGCCCAAGGGAGGCAGCATTAAATCGCAGCTCGAGATCATCCAGATCATGGACCCTGTCCAGCACACCTGGTACAACTGCGCCGTTCGGTCGAAGATCTGTGAGCTGCTCAACTTCAACATGCGTACCGATATGGTCTACAAACCCTCCATCGGCGTCTCCGGGCCTCTTCCCGACGGCAAGGGCTATCGCCAACACGAGGAGCTCGGAACCAGCAACACCAGCGGCGAAGACGTCACCGGCTACCGCGATATCCTCACCCTCAACCCCGGAGTCATGGGCAACGACCAGCCCCTCGTCAGCACCCGCGAATCCTGGTACTCCCCCCACCTCGGCATCAACCTCATCTCCAAAGTCGACACCCCCACCACCGGCAAACAGGTCTTCACTATCGACAGACTGACTACCTCCGAGCCCGACCCAAAATTCTTCGAAATCCCCGAAGGCTACAAAATCGTCGACCACCGCAGGCCGGAAGGCAGCGGTTCTAACTAAACGCCATCGTCAAGTAACAACTCCACTAGAGAATGACAATCGACTGACAACTTCCTGCTCGCAGGGCCCCTACACTGACCCTGTCATGCCCGCTCCGACCGAGATCCCCTCACAGATTTCCTGGTTCCACGACCGGCCAGACTCTTCTTTTGCCCCCATCCCTGAAGCCCCATACTTCGACTCCGCACTCCAGGCCTGGGTCCTCAGTCGCTACGCTGACGTAGCTGCGGCTCTGCACAGCCCATCTCTGCTTCCGGTCTCTCTCACCGGCTCCGAATCACCGGCCGCGATCAGCAACGAGGAGCACCGCGCCATGCGGGCAGAAACCCTTGCTGCCCTTCCCGCCCCTCAACTGCGTCTTTGGCGAAACCAGTTACTCCGTCACGCCGAAGAGCTCCTCTCCCAGCTTCCCGCAGATCGCCCCGTCGATCTGCTCGGAGAATACGCCCGGCCACTCTGCCTCTCTCTGGCCGCCACGATCACCCGTGTTCAGCACGATGACCCCAAAAAACTCTGCGAGCACGCGCGAGCCATCTCCGCCTCCAGCGCCGATCCCTACAACCCTTCCCTGCGAGTCCCATCCAAATCCGCGGCGGCTCATCTTCAGCCCTTCTTCCCTCCCGGACCCGAGAGCCTGCGCCGCTCCGGCTTCGTCGCCCTCACCCAGATCATGCCCGCTCTTCTCGGCAACACATGGTTTATTCTCCTGCAGCACCCCCATCAGTGGGAGCACCTCCATCGACATCCCCGTCTCATCCAGCCTGCAATCGAGGATCTGATGCGCCTCTCCGGCCTCACCCGCACCCTTACCCGTCAGGCCACCGCAGACATCCACCTCAATGGAACAGACATCCGCAAAGGCCAGCGAGTCATCCTTCGCCTGATCGCAGCCAACAAGGATCCCGAGGTCTTCGACCATCCCAGCGAGCTCAATATCGCTCGCCGAACCGCGAAACACCTTTCCTTCGGCGCAGGTCCCCATGCCTGCACCGGAGCAGGACTGCTTCGCATGATCGCCGCGGCCACCACCGTGCCTCTGCTATCCCGCTTCGCTGCCGCTCCGCTCGCCCACAGAGTCGACTGGAAGGGCGGGGCCACCTTCCTCACCCCACAATCCCTCTGGGTCCACCTGCACCGATAGCGCGGTCTCCACCTCGAGATCACAGGACATTGCTCTCTGCGTCACACTTCGTAAAAAGGCGTCAGCCGCTAAGGAAATTGAGTTTTGCTTAAGGGCACGGCTTCAGCCGCTAAGGTCTCTTTCTTCTAAGGCACTTTTCAGCCTGGGATGCGATCGTCCGACGCGAGATCACCCCTCCACCGGCTTCATCTCCTCCGGCAGCTTCTCTGCAATCTCTTCCCGAACTGCCCGCAGAAGATCTTCCCGCGTCTCAAAATCCTTCGGTTCAATCACCGGCAGCAAGCGTACCCTCACCACTCCCGGCGTAATTGCAGCACTACCCTTCCGCATCATCTTCTCCGTCCCCGAGATCGCTATCGGCACGATAGGAGCCAGAGTCTCCATCGCCAGAAAGAACGGCCCTTTCTTGAACGCCGAAAGCCGTCCATCCCGCGACCGCGTTCCCTCCGGAAAGACCAGAATATTCAACCCACCCTCCAGCGCCTTTCCCGCCGCCGCCACACTGGACTGCGCCGACTCGCGCTTGCCTCCTCGCTCCACCGGGACAAATTGCCCCATCCGCATCGCCCGCCCCAGGATCGGAATGCTCATCAGCTCCTTCTTCAGCAGCACCGAGCACTGCCCCGGGAGCACCGGGAGCACCACTGGAGGATCCAGATTCGACACGTGATTGCACATGTAGATGCAGGGTCTCCCTACCGGAACATTTTCCAGTCCCGTCACCTCAATCCGGATCCCTGCCGCCCGAACTCCGGCGTTGGCAATCCACATCGCAATTCGGTACAGCCGTTTGACGTTACCCACCAGTAACGAATATGGAATTCCAATAACCCCGGCCGGAACCCCCAGGGTCAGGTAGACGAACAGAAGCTTCAACGTGGCAAACATTCCACTCCGCAGCATATCGTAAGCATGCAACGACAGATGTCGCCTTTGCTTGCATTCTCCCGCTCTCGTAACTGCGTTCTCCGGGTAGAAACTTCCTCAAGGAAGAAGAAAGTCCGCCCTTTGAAGAGATATCCGGTAGCTAAACCATTCCCTTTCAATACGCTCCGAAATGGCTGCTCAATTGCCTTTATCTCAGTGAGAATTTCTGTAGAAAAATATCTGGGATTTCCTTATTCCCCGCAGAACTCTCGTACGAGGCTATCTTCCAGGCCCTCTCTTTTCGTCCCTGCCAACAATTCGAAAGGTAAGGATTATGAGACGCTCTTCGCAAGTCTCCCTCTTAGGGGCGATGTTTGCG
>DATHJA010000082.1:0-5857 GCA_035316475.1 Edaphobacter sp.
GCTGTCCAGAAAGGCCCGTTGGGCCTCCGTGGGAGCTACAGCGGGGGCGACCACGCAATGGACCGAGGCCGGTGCAGCTGATTGACAAAAGCTTAAAGCAGGCAACGCAGAAACAAACAAGGCAACGCAAAGGCGCTTCAAAGCAAAACCCCAGGGAAGCTGAATTTATAGGAATTCGCAGAACAGCATAGTGCCCGCTGGGGAGTTAGGGAAGAAAAAAGTAGAAATGTGCGCCCGATCCATTCCCCGAAAGAGAATGGATCGGAACGAGCTTAGTGCCCCGCCGATGGGCTCGCATTCTTCGGTGGCTTCGGAATAAAGAACAGCAGCGGTAGCATGCAGGCGCAGAAGATCGCCATGTACTGGATGATGTCGAGGTACGCCAGCATCCCTGCCTGACGGTGCAGCTGGTTGTAGATGTATGCCTGCGCCGTGTGTGCCGAATCGCCAAGGAACGGATTGCCGTCCCCGTGACCTCCGAACATGCCGCGCAGCTTCTTCACCTGATCGACAAACGCACCATTCCCCGGCGTCAGGTTGCGGATCATGTTCGTCTCATGCGACGCAGTCAGGCGTGTAAGCATGGTTGCCACGAAGGCTGTTCCGCACGATCCGCCGATGTTACGCGCAAGATTCGTAAGGCCGGAGACGTCGTTGCTCTCCGACTGCTTCACGCCGATGTAGGCGATCATGTTGATCGGGATGAACAGGAAGGCCAACCCCGAGGCCTGGAAGATGCGCAGGAACACCAGGCGCGGGTAGCTGATGCCCAGATCCATGGAGTGCATCGTAATCAGCGACAGCGTCAGCATGGTGAAGCCGTAGCCCATCAGCTTGCGCGGGTCCACCTTGCTCGAAAGGAAGCCGACCACCGGCATCATCGCCATCATCATCAGGCCTGCGGGTGACAGCACCATGCCCGCAAGCTGCGCCGTGTAGCCCAGCAGCGTCTGCACGAACTGCGGGATCAGCACCGTCGTGCCATAGAGCGAGAAGCCAAGCACAAACATCAGGATGAAGCCGATGGCGAAGTTGGGGCGCTTGAAGAGCGTGAGATTGACGATGGGGCGATGCCCTACCCGCAGTTGCCGCAGCTCCCACCAGATCATCGTCACGAAGGCGACGATCATCGCGACAACGAAGAAGGTGATCAGCTTCGAACCGAACCAGTCGTCCTCCTGGCCCTTGTCGAGGATGAACTCCAGCGAGCCGAAGGTGATGCCCAGCAACGCAAAGCCCAGAAAATCGAGCTTGATGCCACCCTTCTGCGACTCCTTCACCTGGTCGTGAACCCACGGCGGATCTTCAACGATGCGCGAGGTCAGAAACAGCGATAACAGGCAGATCGGCACATTCAGGAAGAAGATCCATCGCCAGTCGTAGTTGTCTGTGATCCATCCGCCCAGCGTAGGCCCGATCGCCGGGGCTACAACCACGGCAAGGCCATACATCGCGAAGGCCTGTCCGCGCTTCTCCGGTGGGAAGGTATCGGCGAGAATCGCCTGTTCGGACGGCGCCAGACCGCCTCCACCGATTCCCTGCAGGATGCGGAAGAAGACCAGCAGCGGCAGCGAAGGGGCCAGGCCGCACAGGGCCGAGCTGATTCCGAAGAGCAGGACGCAGATCATGTAGAACCGCTTGCGCCCGATAAATGTCGTCATGTAGGCGCCCGCCGGCAGGATCACGGCGTTTGCCACCAGATACGAGGTCAGGACCCACGTTGCCTCGTCCTGCGACGCGCCCAGGCCGCCCGCAATATGGGGCAGGGCGACATTGGCGATCGAGGAGTCGAGCACCTCCATGAAGGTCGCCAGGGTTACGGTCATGGCGACGATCCACGGATTGACGCTTGGCCGCCACGCCGCATGCGGAGCAGTTGCTGTCTCCTGAGCTTTCTCAGGAAGCTGGGAACCGGGTAAGTCTAATGTAGTCGAGGCCATGCGTTGAGGTTTCGATTCGTGCCCGAAGTCGAGGGATTCAGTTTCTGACTGGTTTTTTACCTGTTGCCTCGGGGATGGTGCAGACGCGCTGAGACAGGGAGTTTGTCAAGTCCCGAAACCACCTAAACCTCTAAAACCAAAAAGGATCAGGGCTGCCGATCAGTTCTCTTCGACTTGTTACAATGAACTCAGGACAGAATGAAAAAACGCCCCGGGAGAACCGGGGCGTTTTGTTTTGCCGCTTCGCCCAGGAAGTCCAAGGCTAAGTTTTTTGTTTCGAAGACTTTGCGCAAAAAACGGGGGGAGGGGGTACGGTATCGATCGATGGAAATCGATACCGTCTAGTGATCGTAGTTCTGGGCATATAGGTCACGCGGAAGGCCAGAGCCTCGGGCCTTCTGCTTAAAGGCCATCGCGTCTTCCCGGCTCATCGCTCCCCCTACCGTCACCAGATAAGGTGCGCGTCCGTTGGGAGAGAAGACCTGGGGATTCAGCGACGGATGTTGCTTTTGGATCTCTTCCACCTTCTGCTGGGCCTGGGCTTCACGGTTGTAGGTGTAAGCCACGACATGCCACTGTGTGCGCCCCGAGGACGGTGCCGCCGAGGGAGTTGGTGCCACCGGGACGGCTCTGCCTCTGCCCGCAGCCGGTTTCGTTGCGACCGGGGGAGGAGGTGTTGGCGTGGAGGCTGCCGCAGAGGGTTGCGTTGCTGTCGGGCGCGAATCTTCGCTGGCTCCGGCCGTCGCTCCACTCCGCGTCAGACGCCAGCAGAAGAAGATCAGTAACAGGATCGCAGCCGCAACGATTCCCCACAGCCTGGTTCGCCGTGGATCCCGCTCCACCGGCTTCACAATGCGGTCTCTCACATCGCGGATGTGCGCAGGAGTGGACCGCATCGCTGGCTTCTCCACCGGTGTGGTTGAGGTTGCGGTGAAGTCTGCTCGCTTTGCAGCCTGCGGACCCGAGGCATCTTCTATGCCATCGAACAGTGGTCCGGCAGCCTGCGGCTTTGGTTTTACGGCTTGCGGTGCCTGGGATGTTGTCGCCGCCGTCGGCGCGGTCGCCTGTGTTTCCTTGGCCGGCTGCGCTGCCGGGCGTGAGGTTGCTGCGGCAACCTGTGTGGGCGACACCGGCCCCAGCGCCGCGGTCATCTCGGCCAATCCCCACTTTCCGCTCAATCCATTGCGAATGATGCCGTCAAAGGGCGAGGGCAGCAGCGTGGAGGAGCCCTGCAGGGAGCGTCTTCCCGTCATCGCCTGCAGCAGCACGGTGGCAAGGTCGCGAACGTCGGTGGCCTTGCGGCGCGCCGCGGCCTCCGGTCCGCCGTCGGGCTCGGCAGCCGCCTCTCTCACGCAGTCGCTGCGCAGCTTCACCATCTCGCCTGCGGCCAGAATGTTAGCTGGCTCGACATGCTCGTGCACCAGGTCACGCGTGTGCAGCGCGGTCAGGGCGGCCAGAAGGCTGGATGCGAGTTGCTTGGTCTCTTCCAGGGTCAGGATGCGGTTCTGGAGCAACTCTTCCAGGCTCATCTCCGTAGGCTCCATCACGGCGTAGACCAGAGGAGTCCCGTCCAGCATGGTCTCGCCGAACTTCCGCATCGTCACCAGGTTTTCCTGCTTGACCTCCGAGACCATGCGCCACCGCGCCAGAATCTCCGGCTCGTCGAAGTGGGCTTCGATCAGGCGGACCATGGCTGGGGCTCCTGTGCCGTTCGTAGTCAGGAAAAAAGCGCTTCGTCCCTCTGGACGGACAAGCTTTTTAAGAGGGTAGACGTCAGCGATCGTTCGTCCTTCGTAATCGTTCCACAGTTGCATATGACAGACCAGTCCTGAAGAGAATGGGTGCAGGAGGATGCCACAAGGGCAAGTGCTACATCGGCCAACACGCTTTCCGGAACGTACACACGGGACGGCGGCTCGTAATGGACTCATTATCCTCCAATTCCCTGCATCCTCTCAACGCGCAGAGGTTTGCAGTGTGCCTGAATTGGTTCGTCTTCGCTGGCCATGCTAGACTGCGATCTTTCCCCCGCGGTTGCGCTGCTCGCTTTTTTGTCGCAGGCTGGAAGAAACGAAAGGGCTTCGATGCATCCGGATCTCGAAAAGATGATTGTGCTCCAGGGCTTCGATGTAGAAGTCCGCCGATTGACCGAAGAGATGGCAGACCTGCCAAAGCCGGTGGCTCGTCTTGCAGCCGATCGCGAAGCAGCCGTTCGCCAGCTTGCATCGGTCAACGACCAGCTCGCCAAGGAAGAAGCTCTTCGCCGCCGCCAGGAGCTGGACGTCAAGGACCATCAGCAGAAGGCTGCCCGACTCCGCAAACAGATGGATGTCGTGACCACGACCGCGCAGGCCGCCGCGCTCGAGCACGAGATTTCCTTTGCCGAGGCGGAGATCGGTCGCCAGGAGGATGCCGAGCTGGAGAGCATGGAGCGCACCGAGCAACTCGAGGGTACTAAGGCGACCGCCGAAGAGACCGTCGCCAATCTGACCCGGGCACATGCGGCGGAGAAGGATCGCGCCGCCGAGGCGCTGGAGCGCGACCGCGTTCTGCTTGCCGAGGTGAATGCGAAGCGGCAGGAGCTTCGTCCGCAGATCGGGGAGAGCTCCTTATCGTCGTATGACCGTGTGGCGAAGTCTCGCGGAACCGCGCTTGCCGAGGGTGTGGATCAGAAGTGCTCCGCCTGCCAGATGATGGTGCGGCCGCAGCGCTGGAACGACCTGCGCGACCGCGACAATGAAGCCATGTTTACCTGCGAGAGCTGTGGAAGGCTCCTCTACTGGGACCCGGCGCGCGATGCTCCGCAGAAGAAGCCGGCGCGGAAAGAGAGCATCGCCGCTTCTATTGTGAGGGCTCTGTAGATGCCCAGGATATGTGTCGACATGGATGAGGTGATGGCCGATGCACTGGCCGAACACCTGATCCGCTACAACCGCGACTACAACGCCAACATCACGATGGAAGACATGCAGGGCAAGCCGCTGTGGGATGTGATTGCGGCGGAGCATCATGAGACTGTGGAAGGCTATCTGCAATCGGAAGACTTCTTCGAAAACCTTGCCGTGATGCCCGAGGCCCAGCGCGTCATGAGGAAGTTGCAACAAAGATACGAGATCTTCATCGCAACCGCCGCCATGGAGGTCCCTGCATCGTTCCATCAGAAGTTCCGCTGGCTGGAGAAGTACTTCCCGTTCATCTCTCCCTCGCACATCGTCTACTGCGGCGACAAGAGCATCCTCAACGCCGACTACCTGATCGACGACAATCCGCGGCAGTTGCAGCGTTTTAAAGGCGAGGGGATCTTATTCACCTCGCCCCACAACATCGCGGTCAAGGGGTTCCGCCGCGTGAACGACTGGCTCGACGTCGAGAAACTCTTTCTTGCTTAATTGAAAGAGTCCCGCCCGATATCTGTTCAACGGTGTTTCCCCCTGAAGTCCTTCCGTACGACGTCTGCGAAAGCAGCTACGACCGCGCGGTCCTCGTTCTCCCGATAGGCAAGCTCGATGTCGCTGGATACGCTTGCCCCGCGCAGTCCTGGACAGACGATGTTCGGCACCGCAATCTGGCGCGTGCACGCCGGACCCACCGAGACCCCCAGCCCCGCGCCCACCAGGCGCAGGATGGTCAGCCACTGCGGAGCCTCCTGCACGACGTGCGGCCGGAAACCGTGCTCCTCGAACATCGACATCGGCTTGTCGTATGCCAGCTTCCCCGCGCCTGGAGTGAAGAAGACGAAGGGTTCATCCCTCAGGTCGGCCGGCGAGATGGCGCTTCGTGCCGCCAGGCGGTGGGTCTTCGGCAGCACGGCAACAAACGGTTCCGAGAAGATCGTCTCCACGTGCAGGCCGTCGATCGGACCGCCATCGCGCAGGAATCCCGCGTCGAGCACTCCCCGGTTCAGCGACGCGGCGATG
>DATHJA010000083.1:0-2659 GCA_035316475.1 Edaphobacter sp.
CACGAACGTGGCTCCCCAAAGGGCGACGACGCTGAGAAGCAGAATGTGCGCGAGCGTGGATGGACTCAGTCTGGACAAGGTGTTTTCAGGAGTTTTCTGGAGGTGGAGACTCAGGCTTCAGGAGGTCGAGTGTATCGCAGCGTCGGAGTCGGCGGTGGATCGCTCCTCTGCAAGCTGCGGCGCGATCTGCGTGACGGCCAGCAATAGAAGGAGGATTCGGCGCAGAGCGATCTCGCGGCCTGCCGGATCGTACCACTCGTCCAGAGTATGAATGCTGCCGCCGATGCCTCCGGTGCCGATGGCGAGCGCGGGGATGCCGAGGGAGAGAGGAAGGTTGGCGTCGGTCGATCCCAGGCGAAGCTCGGTGCGCAGGTTGAGGTGGCGATCGACGGCGCGAAGGGACGAGAGCAACGATGAGTCGTCGGCGAGCGCGGCCGCGGGACGGTCGCCGATGGTCTCAAACAGAAGCGAGGTGGACTGAGGCAGAGTGCCGAACGGCGCTACGGTGTCGGCCAGGAGGTGGCGGATCTCGAGCGCCGCGTTGTGCAGAGGACTGGCTTCGCCGGAGCGGAGCTCGATCAGGGCATTGGCAGAGGAGGGAATGGA
Source organism: Edaphobacter sp. (assembly GCA_035316475.1). Classification (GTDB taxonomy): domain Bacteria; phylum Acidobacteriota; class Terriglobia; order Terriglobales; family Acidobacteriaceae; genus Edaphobacter. The sequence goes on from DATHJA010000083.1 coordinate 607, forward strand.
GTTGACCGAGGTTCCTCCCGAGATGGTGCCGACGTTGAGGGTGGTGAGGGGAGAGGAGGGGAGCGGGAGGTCGGAGATGGCAGCAAGAGCGCGGCTGAGCAGAAGGATCGGATTGGGCGCTCCGGCATCGGACCAGGAGTGTCCTCCCGGGCCGTTGACCGTGATGCGAAAGCGCAGGCTGCCCAGAGCGCGAGTCACGACTCCTGTGCCGCTGCCTTCTAGGGCAATCGCAGCGACGATCCGGCCCTGGTAGGGCCCCTTTTCGAAGAGGTGGCGCATGCCACGGAGATCGCCTTCTCCTTCTTCGCCTACATTGGCGGCAAAGAGGATGGTGGCCGAGGGGTGGATGCGCGCGTAGCGCAGCGCGGCGGCGATGGCCAGCAGAGCGGAGAGGCCGGCGGCGTTGTCGCAGACTCCCGGGCCGGAGATGCGTGAGGTATCGGTCCGCTCCAGGGGATCGCAGGGCGTGCCCGCGGGAAAGACAGTGTCGAGATGCGCGGAGAGCAGGACGATGGGAGGGGGAGAGGCTGAATCCTCCTCGGGGGCGAGTTCTGCCAGCGCGTTGCCTTCGTGGTCCAGATGAACGTTGGCAAGGCCGAGGGAGCGGAATCGCTCAAGAAACCAGGCGGCCCGGGCCTGCTCTCCAAAGGAGGGCGCGGGGATGCGGACCATCTCGAGGAGCCACTGGCGCAGCTGCGGCTGATGCAGGTGCAGCCAGTGGAAGGCACGGTGGACCGCGGTGGCAGCTGCCAGGCTGGCGATGCGCTGATGTGCGGAGGCAGACATTGCGTTCCTTGAAGCTTAGCGCGATTCGGCGTGAGACTCGTAATCGACCGCGACGAGGAAGAGTCCCTGCGGAGGGGCGGTGGGGCCAGCGGCGGAGCGTGATTGCGCGCGAAGGATCTCCGGAAGAGCCTCGGCGGGAGTGCGCCCTCGTCCCACATCCACGAAGGTCCCGACGAGGTTCCGCACCATGTGGTGCAGAAAGCCGGAGCCGGTGACGCGGTAGATCATCCGTTCGGATTCGCGATGCCAGGAGGAGGAGAAGATGGTGCGGATGGCGCTCTTCTCCTTCGCCCGGGCGGAGGATTCGTCTTCGTCATCGCGGGTAGACAGGTCAGGGTCTGTTGCGGCAAAGGAGCTAAAGTCGTGCGTGCCGATCACGTGCGCGGAGGCCTGCTGCATGGCGGCCAGATCGAGCGGCCATGTGCAGTTCCATACGAAGGGTGCTTCCGTGGGTGGACAGATGGGCTCGGTCGAGATGCGGTATTCGTAGGTCTTGCGGCGCGCACTGTGGCGGGCATGGAATCCGGGCGGGGCGGCCTCGACCGCGACGACGCGGATGCTTGGAGGCAGAAGATGGTTCAGCGCTCTCTGCAGGTTGGGGCCGGGAATAGGCGATTCGAGCGGGAAGGATGCGACCTGGCCGAGAGCGTGGACCCCTGTATCGGTGCGGCCCGATCCCTGGGGCAGGACGGTCTCCCCGGTGATGTGGCGCAGGGCCTCTGCGAGTACGCCCTGAATGGTGGGCAATCCGGGCTGAACCTGCCAGCCGTGATAAGGGGTGCCGTCGTAAGCAAGTGTAAGTTTCCAGTGAGGCATGGGACAGATTGGACGGTAACACGACAGATGCCGCCCACAGAGGGGATTCCGGATTTCCTGATTCGGTGAAGGGACTAACAAACGAAGGTTGATATACTTAGCGGGTCACATAACAGGACTTTTTCAGAAGACGGCCGGAACGAATTTGTGAATACGTGCGTATCAGTGCCCAGCCACACCGTTTCCAGTATGAATTCGGTTAAGGAGTAACCAGCAGAGCATCATCTTTAATAGAGTCCTTGGCAAGGGGCCGTGCGTCTTTAGTAAGACACTGTAAAGAAGAACTATGATGCCTTGTCGCCGGTCATGACGGGCCTGCTCAAGGGAAATATCCCGGTAAGCTCTCCCGACGGCAGGGGGAGTGCCCGGTCAGAACTACAGAGAAGGTTGGAGATCGTATCGTGAGATTAAGGGATATGCAGGCGGCAGCGTGTGTAGGACTGCTGCTGAT
>DATHJA010000084.1:0-3778 GCA_035316475.1 Edaphobacter sp.
GACGGGCGCGGTGCGGATTCCGGTGGCCGCGCTCAAGAACATGGTCTCGAAGACAATCTTCGCGATCTCGAACGAGGAGTCGCGGTACACGCTGAACGGTGCTCTGCTGGTGCTGAAGGCTGAATCCATGGCGATGGTGGCGACCGACGGCCACCGTCTAGCCCACATCGAGAAGCTGAACGAGCAGCTCGAAGGGGTACAGGGAGAGAAGAAGACGCTGATCCCGCGCAAGGCGCTGAGCGAGCTCTCCGGGCTGCTTTCGAACACTGACGCCGAGTCGATCGAGTTTGCCGACGACGAGCAGACGCTCTTCTTCCGGGTGGGCGGCCGTGTGCTCACCAGCCGCAAGCTGACCGGGCAGTTTCCGAACTATGAGGCCGTGCTTCCCCGCGACAACAACAAATTCGTGATCGTGCGCTCGGAGGACCTGATGGGCTCGATCCAGCGCGTTGCGCAGTTCGCCGATGAACGCTCGGGAGCGATCAAGATCCGCTTGGAGCAGAATGAGCTGAAGCTCTCGTCCTCGTCGACGGACGCAGGGGAGTCGGAAGACTCGATCGAGACGCCGTACAACTATGATCCATTGGTCGTGGGATTTAACAGCCAGTACCTTCTTGACTTCCTGAAGGCGATCGGCAACACCGGCGAGGTGCGGCTGGAGTTCAAGGACGCCCAGTCCGCCGGCCAGATGCGCCCCGAGGACAGCAATGAAGATGTACGGTATCGCTACATCCTGATGCCGATGCGAATCTGAGGGCTTGCTGAAATCCAGTTTCGCTACGCCGTATCTCACGGTAAAGCAGTGATGCTCCAGGCAAAATGACAATCTCTTAGCATCCCTTCTATCCCTAGGTGCCCTCGAGCAGACGGTTGAGGAGTTCCGTCTGGTTCTTATGGATGCGCTCGTGTGCTTCGGGGAAGGTGAACCATGCTCCGCGGTCGGCTTCGGGGATCTCGATCCTGCGGCCCGACCGTGGAGGCCACTCGATCGTGCAGAGGTTGCTGATCATGGCCGCCGGATCGCAGTCGCCTTCGAAAGCCCAGGCGTAGACGATCTTTCCTCCGGCCTGCCGGATCGTGCCAAGCTCGAACAGATTGCCCTGGGCCGTGAAGCCGGTCTCTTCGTGGAACTCGCGCCGCGCGGCATCAAGCGGATCCTCGCCCTCAGCGAACTCGCCTTTTGGGATCGTCCATGCGCCTTGGTCCTTGTTCACCCAGAAGGGTCCTCCGGGATGCACGAGGAAGACCTCGAGCTGGTGCGTTGTACGGCGATACATCAGAAGGCCTGCGCTTTGCTTTGGCATAGCTCAAGGATAGAGCGGTCTCGGCGGTCTGGCGTCGTAAAAGCCGGACGCTTCGACAGCACACTACGGGCGAAGGCGTCGGCTTCGGCGATGGGCAGCGTCGTGCCATCGATGCGGCGGATGGCAGGAGCAGCGGCAAGCGCGGGAAGAGCCAGCAGAAGAGCGAGCAGAGCGGAGAACGGTCGCATAGATTTGCGAGAAGGATACGCGAGAGGAGGTCCGTTAGTTCTCCGGGAAAACAGGAGTGCAGAATGCAGAAAGCAGTAACAGGCATCTGCTAAGCTTTCGGTCACACCCACAAAGTTTTGTGAAGGAGAAGTATTATGCCCTGCGCGCCGGAAGAGTTGAAGCATGTTCCCTTGTTCGAACTGCTGGACGATGAAGAGCTGGCTGTGCTGGCGGCACAGGTCGATCTGAAACGGTTTGCGGCGCGGCAGAGGATCTTCAGGATCGGCGACCCGGGCAACCGCGCCTACATCATGATGTCTGGCGCGGTTCGCGTCACGACAGTGGATGAGGATCAGCAGGAGGTGCTGATCGAGGAACCGGCGCATGGAGGGTTCTTCGGCTTCGCTTCCATGCTGGACGGGACGCCCCATCAAGCGAACGCCATGGCAATGGAGGAGACAACGTGCCTCGAGCTGGACAGGCACGATATTGCAGAGTTGCTGAAGCGCAAACCTCTCGCAGGGCTCGATATGCTGACGGTTCTGGGGCGGCAGTTCCACGCGTCGCAGCGTCTGATTCAACTACGCGCGAACCGTAATGCGAACGAGATTATCGAGCAGGACGCCACATGGGGCGAGCGCATAGCGGATTCGGTGGCGCGCTTTGGGGGATCGTGGAACTTCATCCTCTCGTTCCTTGCGGTGCTGGTGGTATATACGTGCATCAACATCTTTCTGAAGCGCCAAATGTGGGACCCGTACCCGTTCATCCTGCTGAACCTGTTCCTGTCGATGCTTGCGGCGCTCCAGGCTCCGGTAATCATGATGAGCCAGAACCGGCAGGATACGAAGGACCGCCTGCGCAGCGAGCTGGACTTCGATGTGAACCGCAGGGCGGAGGCGGAGATCCAGAGATTGAGCTCGAAGCTGAACCTGATCGTGGACAAGATCGGGGATCTGGAGGAGATGATTCGCGAGCGGGAGAAGGCGGGGTAGTCTTCGCTGAGTTACTCCCGCCATCCTAAAAAAACATATTCCACGCTCAATTTTCTTGTCTTTATGGTCGGATATCGATATAGTCGGAAACCGATCATGAAGAACGATAGGTCAGCAACGTCTCCTCTTTCTACTGCTTCCCTGCACATCCTTCTGGCGCTGGCAGGCGAGGACCTGCACGGTTATGGAATCATCCAGGAGATCGCGCGTCAGTCGAATGGTTCCTATCGTCCCGGCCCTGGTACTCTCTACGACAACCTGAAGAAGCTGATGGATCAGGGGCTCGTAATAGATGTGCCACGCGCAGCCTACCCCAAAGACGAAGATCGCCGGCTCTATCGGATTACGCAGACAGGCCGCGCCGTGCTTTCCTCGGAGATCGAGCGATTGAGAGAGGTCGTTCTTACGGCCCAGACGCGTCTTCGTGAGAGGAAGCCACGCAGCATATGAGAGTCCTGCTCCGTAATCTCTATTACGCAATGATTCGCCTGTATCCGGCATCCTTTCGCAGCGAGTTCAGGGAGGAGATGCTCTGGATCTTCGACGAGGAAGCAAACCGGGGCCGTGCGGTACCGTTGCTCCTGGATGCTGCCTGCTCGGTGGTGTGGCAGCGCCTCCGACCACAGGCGGAGGTAACTGTGCCGAATCCCTATTATGTCGAGATCGACTCGGCGGTTCCGGCGCAGAGGCTGGCCCAGGCCACACTGGTGGTGTTTTACCTGGCCTTCTGCCTGTCGATTCTGATTGCCCCCTGGTTTACGCCGGTGAAGCGGTCTGTACGAAATGGATGGCTGCTGACACATATCAGGGTCGTTGCCTCTGTTCCGAATGAAGGGCCGGGAAAGATGTAGCTCCATTTCGGAAAATTCGCTGTGCCGGAGAGTGTGTCATGCACGTTCGCAGAAGCATCTTTACGCTTTTTACGGTGGTTTTCCTATCGGTCAGCGGTGTTGCTCGAGCCCAGGAGATCGCGGGCCGCTGGCAGGGCACGCTGGACATGGGGAAGGATAAGCTTCGCGTGGTCCTCGAGATCGAAAAAGGAGACGGCAGCGCTCTGAAGGGCCAAGTATACAGCATCGATCAGTCACCGACTCCGGCCCCCGTCACAACCCTCTCTCTTACCGGCTCGATGCTGAAGTTCACCGTCGATGCCTATCATGCCTCTTACGAAGGCACGTTTAATCCGGACGGTAATACGATCACAGGCAACATGACGCAAGGTGCGACGAAACCGCTGAACTTCGAGCGTGCGACCAAAGAGACGGCATGGGTGGTCGATCCATCTCCGCATAAAGCGCAGTTCATTCCGGT
>DATHJA010000085.1:0-10225 GCA_035316475.1 Edaphobacter sp.
GGGTATCTGCGCCGCTATCCCACATTGGGGTCATATCGGCGGAGATTTGGAAGAAGATGAGCTGGGGCATCCAGATCATCCCGAATATCATCCCGAATTGGGCAAAGTTCGGGAAAGCCTTTTCGTGACAGCATCCTGGGCCCGGCGTACTATAGCCACGCACGATCGCGTAATCTTCGGGCCCCTGTCTCTATCTTGAATGCAGAAAAGGAGTTCCCATGAAGCGTGTCTCCCTCCCGCTCTCTCTTCTGGCCGTCGCCCTCTTTGCTGTAACCTCCGCGCACTCCCAGACCGCCGCTCCACCCGCAGGCGCAACCGGTCTTTGTAAAGACGGAACCTATACCACTGCTGCCTCCAAGAGTGGAGCCTGTCGCGGTCACCAGGGTGTCAAGGAATGGATGGCGGCTTCGACCGCGCCCGCAGCCCCTGCTGCATCTACCAAAGCTGCCTCCACCAAAGCGGCCTCTGCCCCGGCTTCTGCGGCCCCGGCTGCCAAAGCCGCCATGCCCGCTCCCGCTACATCCTCTGCTGCCGCTCCCGCCGGCGCAACCGGTCTCTGCAAAGACGGAACCTACACTATCGCTGCTTCCAAGAGCGGAGCCTGCCGTGGCCACCAGGGAGTCAAGGAGTGGATGGCTGCTTCGAACACCACAGCCCCTGCAGCGTCCACCAAAGCGGCCCCTGCCCCGGCTCCTGCGGCCGCAGCCACCAAAGCCGCCATGCCCGCTCCGACGCCTGCCCCTGCCGCTCCCATGTCTGCGGCTCCCGCGCCCGCGGCGGCGCCGAAGGCTTCCCAGCGCACTACCATGGCGACTGCGGCTCCAGGAGGCGGCCCAGGGTTGGTCTGGCTCAATTCGGATTCGAACGTCTACCACTGCACCGGTTCGCAGTACTATGGAAAGACCAAGCAGGGATCCTATATGTCAGAGGCCGATGCCAAAGCAAAAGGTGCCCACGCCGATCACAATCACCCCTGCACCAAATAACGCCTGGGCGACACGGACGGATAGATCGAATGCGGGATGTCAAGTCGTAGACCTATCTAAATATATGAAAGTAAATGCGATAGCGTTTGCCGATCCAGTCCATCCAGCTCGTTATAATGAGAAAGAAGCCAAAAAGAATAAAGCTTGTATTATCAATATTTTGCATCAAACAATTCCGAATAAGCCAATAAAATCAAGATCTTAGCCAAACCTCAAGATCGAGGTCCGAAGCTAAGTCCAATTTAATGAATATTTTGCACAAAAACACATCGGGGGAGGGGTTACCCCCGCAGGCTGATCAGACGAATCATCTCCACCAGTAGATCGCCTGAGATCTGCAGCGAGCGAGCGCTGACCTTATCCAGTGTGTCGAGCGCCGTATGGTGGTATCCGCCCTCCGGATGCTCCTGGGTCGGCGGCCCATAGTCCAGGTCGACCACGTCCAGCACCGGAACCCCGCGCTGGCGGAAGGGAAGATGATCGTCCATCACCGTCGTCTCGTTCTTGAAGACGTAGGCGGTGTGTCCCGTGTTCTTCGCCGCGGTGGCCAGAAGGTCCAGCAGCCATGGCGTCGAGTTCGAGTCGCGGTCCACGTTCAGATCCTTGTCGCCGATCATGTCCGCGACGAGAAAGGCCTTGATCTTCTGGATCGTCCCATCCTGTGACCACTTCGCTGCAAGATGCCGCGTGCCGTACAGCGAGTCGCGGTCGCTCCACGACTGGATCGCCTCCTCACCGTCGTCGAAGACCAGCCAGACGCTGTAGCCCACAGGTGGATGCGCCCGCAGGTACCGTCCCAGCTCGATCAACAGGGCGGTCGTCGCTCCACCGTCGTTGGCTCCGACAAAGTTGATGTCGCGCAGCGGGTAATTGGTCTCGTAGTGGCTGGCGATCACGATCACGCCATCCTTCTTGCCCGGGTAGCGCGCGATGAAGTTCTTCATCGCCAACATCCCGGCCGGAGTTGAGGCGATAAAGTTGTCGGTCTCGAAGTTTCCCTTGGCGGCCTCTTCGGTGAAGTGCGACCGGATGAACTCCTCCGCCTTCGCGTGATCCGGGGAACCGACCCAGCGGTGCGGAGCAACCGCGATGTACTGCTTCGTCAGTTCGTAGGTCGCCTGTCCGCTGAACTTTGAACCAGCAGGCTTCGCGGCCGCCGCAGACTTTGCAGCCGTCCTCTGGGCCTGAGCGGCGGGATGAGAGAAGCCGAGAGCCACAGCCACAGCGAAGAAGATAAGACGGAGAGGAAGACGCCGGGCGCCCTGCTGCAGACTCATGCAGGCTTCGTCTCTTTTCGCCGTGACGGATTGAAGACCCACGCCACTCCGACGCCAACCATATAAAGCACCAGCATCGGCGTCGCGAACAGGCACATGCTCACCGGGTCGGGAAGCGGGCAGATAATCGCCGCAATGACGAAGATGGCCAGGATTGCGTAACGAATGTGGCGGATCAGGAACTTCGCGTCGACGATCCCCAGAATGGAGAGGAAGAAGATCAGGATCGGAAGCTCGAAGGTGATGCCCAGGCCAAGGATCACGGCGAGGAAGAAGCTCGTGTAGTCCTCGATGGTGATGATGGGATGGAAGCGTTTTCCGAAGTCGCCGATGAGAACCTTCAGCGCGCCGGGCAGAACCCAGTGATACCCGAACCAGACGCCAGCAAAGAAGAGTGCGACCGTCGCCGTCATGAAGGGAATGACATATCGCTTCTCGTTCGAGTACATGCCCGGCGCGATAAACAGCCAGATCTGGTAAAGGATGAAGGGTGAGGCAAGAATCGCGCCGCCGACCAGCGAGGTCTTCAGGTAAAGGTTCAGGCCGTCGGTCGGATGCGTGAAGTTCAGATCCAGCTTCAGCATGTCGATCGGGTGGGAGACGACGCCGTAGAGCCGCTCATGGAATGCGTATGCGACGGCGAAGCCGATCAGCAAATAGACCACCGAGTGGATCAGCCGCTTGCGCAGCTCACCCAGGTGCTCCATCAGACTCATGCCTGGAAGCTCGGCGCGGTCGGTTACCGCCGTGCGAGCACGATCAACCAGATCAGCCATGGACTTCTGCCTCGCTTATTACGTGGTCCGGAGCGTCGGGAGTGTGGCCCTCGGACGGATCCGTGCTGTGTATCGTTGCCACGGAGATCTCCTCCTCCGCGTGTGGGATTGAATCGAATGCGTGGGAGACCGAGTTCTCCACGGGAAGACCGGTCGAAGGAGGCATCAGGTTCAGGTCGCCCGAGCTCGCAATCGGCAGAGCCGCGGCCTCCGTCTCCGAAGCGCCCGCAGAGGAAGACTCGGAGCTGCTCTCCACTGGAGCTGCAATCGTGTTCTCTGAGCCGTCGGTGATGGCGGGTGTAGGGGGAGCGGCGGCCTCCATGGCGTCGATCTTCTTCTGCTGCTCGGCCTGCTCTGACAGACGAAGCTCCTCCTCCATCTGCATGCGGAACTCGTTGGAAGCGCGGCGGAACTCGCCCATCAGCTTTCCGAGCTGGCGCGCGAGTTCAGGTAGCTTCTTCGGGCCGAAGAGGATCAGAGCAAGAATGAAGATGAAGGCGCTGTCGCCGAAGCTCGGCATAGTTCCTCTAATGATAAGGCTTCGCCGGTGTAGCGACAATGGTTCGTTCTGCGCTTTATCTTGTTGTAAGATCGATGTGTAAAAGCGGCTGTGCGGACATCGCGCCCGGGAAGAAAAAGATGTGTCGTTCCCGGTCACAAATCGTCCAATACAGTAGAGCGGTAAAGCCGCTTTGAAGTGCAGTAAGCAGGTTGGTTGCAACATCCCCGTGGGTTGGGTGATGGCTCAAAGTCTGAGCCGGCACAGCGAATCCACTGCAACCGTAGCAGTGCATGCTTTCAACATCCCCGTCTCAGAAGCAACTGACGGCGCTGCTGTTGGCGCTCGACGCTTCCGTGAGGCTGAAGGCGGAGTACTTTGAGCGTACTGATGGAAGACGTCGCGGTCGTGACCGCGGCTGATGCAGTTCAGGATTTCTGTTCTCTCGATAACTACCTTTCGCAACCGGACCACACCATGGACGATCGCATCGCCCAGGCGCGGGCTACGCTGGGAACGGACGTTGTCCTGCTGGGGCACCACTACCAGCGCGATGAGGTCATCCGGTTTGCCGACTACACCGGCGACAGCTACAAGCTGTCGAAGATCGCCTCCCAGACCGATGCGAAGTACATGATCTTCTGCGGGGTTCACTTCATGGCCGAGACCGCCGATGTGCTGGCGAAGCCATGGCAGCAGGTCATCTTGCCCGATTTGAACGCCGGCTGCTCGATGGCCGATATGGCAGAGATCGGCCAGGTGGAGAACTGCTGGGACTCGCTCGAGCGCGCAGGCCTGACGGGCGATCTGGTTCCGCTGACCTACATGAACTCCGCCGCGGCGATCAAGGCCTTCTGCGGAGAGCAGGGCGGCCTGGTTTGTACCTCCTCGAATGCTCGGGGAGCCTTCGAGTGGGCGTTTGCGCGCGGTTCGAAGATCCTCTTTCTTCCCGACCAGCACCTTGGCCGCAATACCGCCTTCGCGATGGGGATCCCTCTGAGCGAGATGGTTGTGTGGGATCCGTACCAGATCAATGGTGGCCTTGCGCCCGATCGTCTCCGTGCGGCAAAGGTGATCCTGTGGAAGGGACATTGCTCGGTGCATCAGCGATTCCTTCCCGAACACGTTGACCGCATCCGCCGCGAGCGTCCGGAGATGCAGGTGATCGTCCACCCCGAGTGCCGGTGGGAGGTCTGCCAGAAGGCGGACGCCATTGGCTCGACCGAGCGCATCATCGAGGTCATCGAGAAGGCTCCTGAGGGCTCGAGCTTTGCCGTCGGAACCGAGATCCATCTCGTCAACCGGCTGGCGAAGCGCTTCGCCTCCCTGGACAAGGAGATCATCACCCTGGATGACTCCGGGTGCCTGTGCACGACGATGTACCGCATCTCGCCGCAGCATCTGGCCTGGGCACTTGAAAACCTCATTGCCGGCAACGTCGTCAATCGCATCAAGGTAGAGGATGACGTGAAGCACTGGGCCAAAGTGGCGCTGGACCGCATGCTGGAGGTTCGGGTTTGAGCCGAACCTTCACCCTGAGCGAGGCCCAGACCCTTCTTCCGGTGCTGGAATCGCTTCTGCGCAGGGCGCAGGAGTCTGGGACCCGCGCCGCCGAGCTTGAGGTGGAGCTGGATCAACTGCGCCAGAGGATCTTCCTGCTGGGGGGCGTCCACGTCGATGTCGTGACCACGGCAAGACGCCGCGCCGAACGGGAGAAAGCCGTGCAGGAGACGAAGGACACGCTCGCGGAGATCGACGCCATCGGCGTGCAGGTGAAGGACCTCGAGAAGGGACTACTCGACTTCCCCTGTCTTATGGATGGCCAGACGATCCTGCTGTGCTGGAAGCTCGGAGAGAAGGAGATCGGCTACTGGCACTCTATGGAAGAGGGCTTTGCCGGCCGTAAGCCGATCGATGCGAGGTTCGGGCGTTTGGAGAAGGAAAGGCCGAACTGAACGGCCTGACGATTCGATAACCTCAGGCCAGATGCGAAGAGGCCAGCCGCGAAGACAGGATCGCGATCGCCGCGATGGCTGCTGTCTCGGCGCGAAGAATGCGGGGCCCGAGGGTTACAGGCTGCCATCCCTGCTGCGTGAACAATCCCATCTCTTCGGGCGTCCATCCACCCTCCGGACCAGTTGCCAGAGCGTATTCCGCACCCGTTGAAGGGGCATTAGAGAGAGCAGAGGCGATGGTCGTCTCCTGCTCGGTCTCTGAGAGAAGGATACGCACGGGCTCAGTCGCTTGTTCGAGAGCGGATTTGAGCGGCACTGGATCGAGGATCTCCGGGACCGTAGTTCGCCGAGATTGTTTGGAAGCTTCGAGGGCGATGCGCCGCCAGCGTTCGGCTCTCTTCGCGGCTGCCTGGGCGAGATGCTTTTCGGTTCGGCGGGCAAGGACCGGTGTCAGACGCGCTACACCGAGTTCCGTGGCCTTTTCGATGGCCCACTCCATGTGGTCGAATTTGAAGACCGCCAGCAGCAGATGCAGTGGGAGGGCCGTATCCGATTCCAGCTCTTCATGCAGAGCAAAGACGACCTCGGTGGGCTGAACGCTTACGATCTCGGCGCGGTGAAGGAAGCCGCCTGCGACGACGTCATAGATCTGTCCCGGCGCGGCGCGGAGGACGCGAACGAGATGTTCGGCCTGTTCTCCGGTAAGCGTGGCGCTGGTAGCGGTCCATGTGTCGGCGATCCAGCGACGGCGAGTCATTCGTCTTCCGAGACCCCGTCATTTTTGGAAGACGTGGGTTGATTGTTGAGAGGAATAACGATGGAGACGCGTCCCTGGTGATAGAGAGCGATGTGAAGGGTAGCCGAGCGGCGATGGTTCCAGGTGTCCTCGGAGACGGGAAAGTGCAGCAGGACCATTCCCTTGGCGGTCTTGCCCGACTCGATCAGGCTGTCGCGCAGCAGGGGAGTGGCGGATGAGAGAGGACGCAGCGCGGGAAAGGTCGTGTAGAGGTTCTGCATGTCCTGCTTCTGGATCGCGCTGGTCTCGATCGTCTCTCCAGTGTCCGTTACCAGGGTCGCGGTGAAGTCCTTGATGAAGAGGGGAAGGTTGAGCCTGTCTTCCATGTGCAGCGTGGTTGCGACGTAGAGGTCGTCCTGGGAGCGGTCGCGACCGACGAGGAGGGAGTCCGCTTTAAAGACGGTATGGGTCGGATACACCGCAGTCTTCAGGATGCTGAGCTTGGCCGTGCTGTGAGGAGTGAATCGCAGAAGCAGGGCGATTGCGATGCCAAGAACCAGGAAGGCGATAAGGACGGGGGCCAGAAGGTTGCGGCGCTCGGATTGTGCAAACTTAGGCTCGGGCACTCTATTAAGGATAGCAGCCAGCTATTCTGAAACGATTTTTATAGCGTGGCTAGATGAAACGAAAGTTTGGAACACGATTTATAACAGGGCCTGAATTAAACACAGCTTACATTACATCCTTGTGAACCGCATACTCCTCGAGCAACACGGCGATCAGGGCTGCGGTGGGCACGGCCACGAGGGCGCCTGTGATTCCCGCCAGCGAGGTTCCGCAGAGAAGGGCGATCAGCACGGTAAGCCCGGAGAGCTGGACGCTGCTGCTCATGATGCGTGGGATCAGGTAGACATTCTCGACGTTGATATAGAGGACATAGAAGATGACGACGCCCAGGAGCTTCGTCCAGGAGTCGAATGCGGCGACGATGGCCGATAGCGTGATGGTGACGACGCCTCCCGCAATGGGGATGATGTTGAACAACCCCATCAGGAAGCCGAGCAGAAGGAAGTAGCGGACGTGCAGGATGGCGAAGACGATCGTCGAGGAGACGCCGAGGATGAGCATGAGAAGCCCCTGGCCGATGAGCCAGTTGCTGATCTTCTTGTCGGCGCGCTGGAGGGTGGCACCCAGGCGTTCGCGGTGCCCTGCAGGAAACAACGACAGGATGAAGCGGTAGGATGCGTCTCCTTCGAGCATGAAATAGATGCAGAGGAACAGGGCCGAAAGGATATCGAAGAGGTGGGAGAGCCAGTTGGGAAGCGACGTCATCAGATAGCTGGCGGTGGTGGTCAGGGCTCCCTCGGCCCGCTTGACGATCTCGTCAACGCCAAGCCGGTTGGCGATGGGAAGCTGGTTGAGCCGGGACATGATCTTCGGGATGCGCGCGGGAAGGTCCGTCGAGAACTGGTTGAGGTCGTGCAGGACCGGCGGCAGGCCTACGGTCAGGAAGATTCCCACGACGAGTCCGATGCCGGCGACGAGAAGGAAGATCGCGGCCGGACGGGAGGCGCGTCGTCCGAGGATCCTGATCCCTGTAATGCGATTGACGATCGGCATCAGGACGGCCGCAAACAGCGCGCTGACGTAGATCAGGATGATCTCTTTGACCAGCAGCCACGCAAGGCCAAGGGCCAGCAGCAGACCGAAGATAAAGAGAATGTGTCCCCGGACGATGCCGCGGGATTGTTTCTCATCGGGAGTGAGGTCGGTTGAGGGAGCCAGCTTCTTCTCCTGTCGAGCCATGCTGCAGCTATAGGATGCCGATAGTATGTCGTCCTGGGCTATCGACGGGAGTGCGGAATCTGGTTCAGGCCGATGAGAATGGCTTCGATCGTCTCCTCCGAGGAGAGAACGGAGGTATCCACCGTCAGGCGGGAGAGGCGCGCGTAGAGCGGACGGCGGCGCTCGAACCGGAGTTCGGCTGCGGCCGGGTCGGCGAGGACGGGGCGGGAGATCTCCTGCAGCATGCAGCGGTCGAAGAGAGTGGAGAAGGGGGCGTCGAGGAAGACGGTCAGCGTGGCGGGGGTCTGTTCGAGGAGAAGCCGGTTGGTGAGGTCCTCGGGGGTCCCTCCGCCAAGTGCCAGCACGACGTTGGAACGGCCAAGCGCCGAGGCAAGAGCGGTGGATTCCAGGCGGCGGAAGTGAGCCTCTCCGTGAAGGGAGAAGAGCTCGGAGATGGTTGCTCCCGTGCGGCTCTCCAGGTGGTTGTCCAGGTCGAGAAACTCCCATCCAAGTCGGGAGGCGAGAAGGCGTCCGATGGTGGATTTACCGGCGCCCATGAAGCCGGTAAGGACAAGGCGGCGCAAGGCAGTAGGAAGGGTGTGGGGGACAGGGTGTTCGGGTTCGGGGTTGCTCAGGATCTGCTGTTGACTGGCTGACATCGGGTCTCTCCGGTATCTCATTCTTTGAGGTAAACGCGAAAACCGCGACCTTTGGGGTCGCGGCTCGGGAAGATCGAAGACTCTGAAGTGGGTTTATTCAGAGATGCATGCGAAAGCTCCGCCGGCCGCAGACGGGTACCAGTAGTAATAGCTAAATCGGCCGAAGTGGAGGTGGTTCACCATGCTGAAGTTACGATACACCGCCCAGAACCGGAGCGCAACCGGAAGTTTGGAGACTATTTTTCATTCGGTTCGGCGGCGTAGCTGGGATCGGAGGCCAGGCCCTCCTGGATCTTCTTCCAGACGTTGTCGCTGGGCTCGTGAGTCGGTTCAAGAAGCTGCCTGGCCTGGTCGGCGATGTATTGCAGGTCGCGGACGAGAGCCGAACAGTTCTCGCAGGTCTTCAGGTGCTCCAGCAGTGCGGGGTCATCGATGGAGTCGGCTCCCCCCGCAGCAAAGAAGTCGGGTAGCTGCTCCTGGAATTCGGCGCAAGACAGAATCTTCGAACGAGAGTTGTTCAATGTCATAGAGCCGCTTCCTTGAGATCGGCCTGTTGGGTTGACTCCGATTGACGGAGCAGCTCGCGGAGCTTCAGACGCGCCTTATGGAGCTGGGATTTACTGTTTCCGGTCGAGCACTCCAGCATGACGGCGATTTCGTTATGTTCGAAGCCTTCCACATCGTGAAGCACAAAGACCATGCGATAGCCAGGAGGAAGGGAGGCGACGGCGCGCTCGAGTGCAACGCGGTCGACCGAGCCGGCAAGCTGAGTGTCCCGGCTGCCGAAGTCACGCTTCGGCGAGTCCTCTTCCGAGGGGTTGATCGTCTCCTCGAGCGAGACCAGCTGCAGCCCCTTCTTACGAAGGTGCATCAGGACGAGGTTCACGGTAAGACGGTGCAGCCAGGTGGAAAAGGCGCTCTCTCCGCGGAAGCTGCCGATCTTGCGAAAGAGGTGGAGAAATGCCTCCTGGGTCATGTCTTCGGCTTCGGAGACGTTGCCGAGCATGCGGAGGCACAGGGTGTAGACGCGGCGCTTATGCAGAGCATAAAGCTTGGAAAAAGCCTCCGCGTCGCCCTCTTTGGCGCGCTCGATCGCTTCCGCCTCTCCTGCAATGGGTGGGTTTCTCTTGAAAAGCCCAGGGGCCGTCTTGTTTTCTGTCATCTGTAGACCTTGGACTTCCATGGCTTAACTCCGGGTTGTATCGATTTCGTCACCGCTTCGTTTGGCCTTCTCTTAAGCCTACAGGAAATCGCAAAGTTTTCCCGCATCGATAGTTCCGTATCGACAGTTCATCGATAGTTCTTTGAAGGGGCGCAGAGCGGAAAGGTTGCCGTGCGGCGGTTTGAGGCGGGTTCAGGAGCCGATAAAGCGAGCATAAAGCGAGCGGGCCACGGTAATGTCGGTCGTGCCCTGAATCATGGCGCGGCCGTCAGCGAAGAGCGTGATGGTGTGAGGAGCTCGCTCGAATCGCAACAGAAGATTGTTGAAGCGTACCTGGCCGTGGGGAGCGAGCCGGTCGCGCATGGCGGCAAAGTCCACGGGACGGTCATG
>DATHJA010000086.1:0-5176 GCA_035316475.1 Edaphobacter sp.
GCCTCGAGCGAAAGCCGGCACAGCAGCTTCAACACGCTCGCGCCATATCTGCGCCCCAGCGCATACCACATGGAATCGGAGATCATGCACGCCGCAAGCACCGCAAGCAGAGCGTAGGAGTGATGAATTCGATGCGTCGCCGAAAGGGTTCCCGCCGTCAGAAGCACGGGGATGCTGGGTATGGGAATGCCTACCTGTTCCACCAGAACCCAGAGGAACAGAATCAGATAAGCGTAATGGATAAAGAATGCGAGCGCGATCGGCATAACTAACGGTCCATCTACTGTAGCGTATACGGATTAGATGTACGGACGTAACTTAAAGATACACAGCCCGGCATCCAATGGAGCCGGGCTGCGGGGTCATTTTGAGTCCGGGAGTGAGCAACCGAGTTACTTGGTCGAGTTATTTGGTAAGGATGAGCGGCATCTCGACCAGGTGCTCGCTCAGGAACCAGGACTGCATCTCGTTGGGACGCAGTACATCGCTCACCGCCAGATCGTTCGTTCCCTGATCTCCTGCCTTGTCAGCCGCCTCGGAGATCTCCAGACAACTCTGAATAATCAGCTTGTGCGCCTCCAGCAGGCGCGAGAGCTGCACCGGAACCTCTTCTCTGCCGCGCGGAGGACGCTTGATCCGGGTGAACTCGGCCGCATCCACTCCCATCGCCACCGTGACGCCCCCCAGCATCTGGACGCGCTCGGCGATCGTATCCACGATCTCCACCTGCTCCCCATAATGCTTATCGAACAGAAGGTGCAGCTGATAGAAGGTCGGCCCAGAGACCTGCCAGTGATGCTTCTTGTACATATCGCGAAGCGTAATCGAATCAGCCAGCAGCTGGTTCAACTTAGTCACCATATCCGCCCTTATTCCAGCGTCCAGCGGGTGCGGAAGATCTTCGATTACGGTGCCAAATTTCTGAATCTCGCGGGCATGCGCATGCCAGCGCGGAGTAGCTGAAGGATCGGCCACGCCTGCTTTCTTAAGTGCAACTGCCATCATCCACCTCGTTAGGAAAACATCTCCCTAGTATCAGATGCCGAGGTGGATGAGGCGGTTTCTTGTCTTAAGATTGCGTTTACTTGACCGAGACGACCGGAGTCACCGAATAGCCAGGTCTCAGCTTGTGGTCGTTGTCCTCTTGGTCCAGGTTCGTGAAGTCGATGCGTACTGGTATGCGCTGTACCACCTTGACATAGTTTCCGGTGGCGTTCTCCGGCGGGAACAGAGAGAGTCTGGAGCCAGTCGCTCCGCCAATCTGCCGGATCGTGCCGTGGAACTTCCTCCCGCCCAGGGCGTCGACTTTGACCACGACCTTCTGACCCTCCCGCATATGCTCCAGCTGGGTCTCCTTGAAGTTCGCCGTCACCCAGAGGTTCGTCAGCGGGATGATGGTCAGCAGATCCTGGCCCACGGAGAGGTTCGCGCCAACGTTGACGTTCTTCTTGTTCACGATCCCGGTCGTCGGGGCAAGGATCTTGGTATAGCTCAGGTTCAGCTTCGCCTGGTCTACCCTGGCCTGCGCCTGCTTGACATCGGCGACAGCGGCATTCGCCCTCGCCTGCTGCACCTTGACCTGGCTGGGACCGTTCCTGAAGGCTTCAACGGCGGTTGAACGCGACTGCGCCAGCTTTTGCTGCGACTGGCGGACGGCTTCCTGCTGCGCGATCAGGGTGGCTTCGGCCTCGAGCACGGCGGCACGGTTGGCGGCGGCGGCGGCGACGGCGGCGTCATACTGCTGCTTCGAGATAACGTCCTTCTCGACCAGTGGCTGGTACCGCTCCACGTCGAGGTCCGACTTCCTCGCATTCGCCTTGGCCTGATCGACGCGGGCATTCGCAGCGGCAACCTGTTTGGTCGACTGAGCAACAGCGGCCTGCGCGCCCTGCACGTCAGAACTCGTAGTGCTGATGCTGGTTGTGGAAGTGATGCTCGTAATCGGAACGCCCGCATTCGCCTGGATCGCGGATGCCTCGGCGCTGGCCAGGTTCGCCTGCGCCTGCTCAAGCGCAACCTGGAAGTCCTTCGGGTCGATCTCGGCGAGAAGGTCCCCGGCCTTCACCTCTTGGTTGTCCTCTACGTAGACCTTGATCACCTGCCCGGCGATACGCGAGCTCACCTGATAGAGGTCGCCATCTACCTGGGCGTCGTCGGTGTCTTCGGTGAAGCTCGAGTGCCAGTAGAAGAGCGCAGCCCCGATCGCCAGCAGCGTCACCACTGCGATCACAACCAGCTTGCGGCGGGACTTCTTCTCCGGAGTTTCCTCATCCTGCTCCGGCGTATTGTCTCGATTCGCTTCGTACTTCTTCTCTGCTTGCTCTGGCAAGGTTACTTTCCTCCGAGATAATCTTTGTAATTTGTCTGCGTTGCGCCCAGGGCTCGCGCCAGCGAAAGCTTCGCGAGGTTGTGCTGGTAGAGCGCGCTGATGTACTGATCGTTGGCCTGCTCGGTCTGCGACTGAGCCTGCGAGACCGGAAGATTGTCCGAGACGCCGGCCTTGAATCTCTGCTGCGCCTCGTTGAGCGCCTCATTGGCCAGCTCGACGTTGGAGTGGGTTGCATCCACCAGCTTCGTCGCTGCCTGAATGTCCAGAATGGCGTCGCGGACATCCTGGTTCACCTGCTGGGCCTGATCTCCCAGCCGCGCCTTCGCCTGCTCATAGCTTGCCGCAGCGACCTCATTCTGCCCCTTCGTCTTGGCAATCTGAAGGATAGGAACCGTTACCTGCCCGGTCGCCGTGTAGCTGGAGTGCGAGTGGCCTGGCGTCTGCCCCAGATCGCCGAAATCTCCGGTAAAGCTGGCGACCGGCAGCTGGTAGGCCCACGCCGACTTCTTCTGCGCGCTGGCCGCCTTCACCTGCTCGTTCGAGGCTGCAAGGTCCCTCCGCGTCTTGAGGGCCTGCTCCACGCTCGTCTGCGGATCGACGTCATTGAAGGCCGCATAAGGCACCCGGTCGGTCAGCTGAAACTCCTGGTCCAGCGGAAGGCCGATCGTTCGGGCCAGTGCCAGCTTGTCCTTGGAGAGCTGGTTCTTTGCCGAGATCAGCGTCTGCTGCTCATTCTGATAGTCCACCTGGGCCCTCAGAACATCCAGCTTCGGGCTGGTTCCGGCATCGTGTGCCGCCACCGCCTGATCGAGTGTGACCTTCGAGGTGGCAAGCTCAGCCGTAACGGACTCGATGCGCGCCTGGTCGGCGATGCAGAGCAGGTAGGCGTTGCCCACCGTCAGGATGACCAGATCGCGGGCGTCCTCCGCGGTAAGCTTTGCCGCGGCGAAGTTATGCTTGGCCGCGATGTAGTTCTGCAGCGCGGAGACGTTCAGAAGATTCTGCGTCAGGTAGGCACGGAAGTCGACGACCTGGAAGGGTCCGACGATCGGGTTCAGACCTGGAAACTTCAGGCCATAGGCGGCAAGGTTCACCTGCTGCACGTTGATGCTGGCGGCGCCCGTCACCGTGGGCAAAAGCGCCTGCAGCTCTTCCAGCCGCTGGCCGTTCGCGTTCCGCTGTGCAGCGCCCTGCAGGATGACGCCGAGGTTGTTGCGCAGGCCGCGTTGCATGGCCTCGTCAAGCGACAGGTCCATCACGCTGCCGGTCGACTTACCCTCGACGATACTGCCCTTGTACGAGTCCTGAGTGACCTGAGCACCGTTCGAACCCGACGCGGTAGAGAGCTGCTGCTGCGCTCCGGCCACAGCTGAGCTATCAGGTCCGCTGCTCGGTCCCGTTGCGGTCGGCCTTGGCTGGTTGCCGGAAGGCGACGCCTGGGTCTGTGCGAAGCCTGGCAGCGCCAGAAGCGACAGCCCCAGGACAACGACAGATCTCCGAAATCGGAAAAAGCGCTCTACTCCCGTTTCGATCGCCCAGTTCTCTGCGATCATCCCTTTACGTTGAATCATAGATTCTTCGATGTTAACCGTTATCTCCGTGTTTTTCAGCCACACCCGTTCTTCAGGAAAGAGTATCGCTGTTCGTGGGATTTCTACAGAATTCTGATGCGTTGCTCTCGATAGAAGGCTCAAAAAAGTTTCGCAGACGATTGAGAACGCAAGAGTTCGATGATGTTCGAATAAAATGGACCTCTTGCGAAAGAAGATCTAAAGGAGGATCGATGGCAGAGGTTGGAGTAGCGGTAATCGGATTCGGGCTGGCCGGGCGTGTCTTTCATGCGCCGTTCGTCAGCGCTGTCCCTGGCCTGAAGCTCGAGGCAATCGTACAGCGGCGCGGCGACGAGGCCGCGAAGGCCTATCCGAAGACAAGAATTCTAAGGTCGGCCGATGAGGCTCTGGCCGACAGTGCCGTCTCGCTGATCGTCGTCGCGACGCCCAACGAAACCCATTACGACCTGGCCAAAAAAGCCCTTCTGGCAGGCAAACATGTCGTCATCGACAAACCCTTTGCCGCAACCAGCGCCGAAGCCAAAGATCTGATCGGGCTGGCCGCCGAGCGCAAGCTGGTGCTGGCTCCCTTCCACAACCGCCGCTGGGATGGGGACTTCCTGACCGTCCGCAAGGTGCTGGCATCGGGCGACCTGGGCCGCGTGGTCACGTTCGAGTCGCACTTCGACCGCTTCCGCCCTCTGCCGCGCGAGGCGACGTGGAAAGAAGCCGGCAACGACGCCAACGGCATGCTCTTCGACCTTGGACCGCACCTGGTCGATCAGGCGCTGGCTTTCTTCGGCGCGCCACAGGCGATTACAGCTAGCGTACGGCGCGACCGTGATACGACCGCCATCGAGGACGCCTTCGACATTACCTTGCACTACCCGAAGCTACTGGCCATCTGCCGGGCGACGATGCTGGCCGCCGAGCCTGCCCCGCGTTTCCTGATCCACGGCACCCGCGGAAGCTTCCGCAAGTACGGTCTGGACCCGCAGGAGCCCGCGTTGGCCGGAGGAGCTACGGTTCCTCCTGTGGGAGACAGCCGGGAGTGGCTAAGCGACCCGGAGTCGGCCTGGGGAACGCTTACCATCGCGCCGGACCCGGCCGATCCGGACCGCCTGAACCGGACGACCGTGAAGACAGAGTTGGGAGACTACCGCGGCTACTACGCGAATGTCCGCGATGCAATCCTTGGCGTCTCCCCGCTGGAGGTCAAATCGGAGGACGGCTACCGGGTTATCCGGCTGCTGGAGCTGGCGCGGGAGAGCAGCGCGGAGGGCAGGACGATTCCGGT
>DATHJA010000087.1:0-5680 GCA_035316475.1 Edaphobacter sp.
ATCTATCTTTCGTCGGTCTCAAACCGCACCAACGACGTGATGAAGGTGCTCACGGTGCTTGGAACCATTGCGCTTCCTGTGATCGCCATCTCGGGGATCTACGGCATGAACCTGAAGGGCCTGCCCTTTGAAGACTCTCCCCATGGAGCGCAGTTTGTCGGTTTTCTCACCATCGTCTGCACCGGGCTGCTGCTGTACATCCTTCGTCGCATGCGCTGGTTCTGAGCCGGACGGTTTACCAGAGGACGTCGTTGATCGGAACCGTCGGCTCGGGGAGTGAGGTCTCTCCCAGTATCTGCCGCAGGTTGATCTCGATGGTCCGGCAGATTGAGGTCAGCGGAATATCGTGGACGGTGTGGTCGAAGGGATCTTCGAGGTCGCGGCCGATCTTATCGAGCGCGAGAAAGATGAATCCCACGAGCGTAGAGCCGAGCGGCGTGAACCAGCCAAGGCTCGAGACCATGGCCAGGGGCAGCAGGAAGCAGAATATGTGCGCGCAGACCTGCGGCAGGTAGTCGTACTGCCTTGGCATGGGGGTGTTCTTGATTCTCTCTGCTCCACCCTGCGCGTCGACCAGGTCATCCAGGCTCTGGTTCATCGCATGCCACTGCGCCATGTCGATCCATCCATGGTCCAGCGCGTCTCTGAGTAGCAGGCTCTGCCACTGCTGGATGGCGACTGGAACATTGTTCTGCCCGCGAAGCCGCGCAACCTCATCGGCGGAGAGCACCGAGGCGACCTCGCTCAGTGGATCCAGACGGCGCAGATGCTGCCGTAGAGCATGCACCCACGCAATCTGGTAGTACACCATCTGTCGCCGGGTCTGCTCAATCTCGTTAGAGACAGAGGCATCCCTTCCACGGAGGGTCGTCGTCACAAGCCGTGCCCAGCTTCGGGAGTTGTTGACGATCGAACCCCACAAGATTCTCGCCTCCCACCATCGTGCATAAGAGGTGCTGTTACGAAACGCGAGGATGACACCGATTGCAGAGCCAAACAGGGATAGAGGGATCTCTTCCAGCGCAGCCCATTGCAGATGGCCATGCCGGTAGGCAAGCACGATCAGCACGTCGTATGCGAGCAACCCGAGCAGCGGCAGACCCACATACTGCACCGTCCGCAGCGCCAGACGTCTGCCCCGAGGAAAGATCATGCAGGCGTTTCCTCCACAGAGACAGTGCGGAAGGATCGCGAGCCATTCTCTGAGATGCGGACATGGCCGGTGCCGATGTCGTAGACCCAGCCGGAGAGAGTCAACTCCTCCCGGGCGGCTGCGCCTGCGACCGAAGGATGCGTCCGGAGATGCTGCACCTGCAGAAGAACATTCTCTTCGGTGAGCCGCTTCAACCGCTCGCTTGGCTTTTCGTCCGGCGGCGATAGCGAATCGGCTACGCTCATGGCGGCCTCGGCATTTCGCATCCACCGTCTTACTGTCGCCATGTGCTCCAGGCTCTCCGGATGCAACAGCGCCTTCATCGCTCCGCAGTCGCTGTGTCCGCAGACGGCGATGTGTTTCACCTTGAGGGCGCTGACGGCGTACTCGATGACGGCGCTGACGCCGCCCATCATCTCGCCGTATGCCGGAACGAGATTGCCGATGTTGCGTGTCACGAAGAGCTCGCCGGGGCCGCACTGCGTAATCAGCTCGGGGTCGATACGCGAATCTGCGCAGGTGACGATCAGCGCCGCCGGACGCTGCGGCTCGCTGGCGGCTTTGCGATAGGTCTCGGCCTGTTCAGGATAGACCTCTGTCTGGAACTGTCGAATACCTTCTTTGAGCTTTTCGAGGATCTTGTCCATGGCTACTCCGCTATTCCTTCCATTTGATGTTGCATCCGATGGCGAACTTCTGGTTCGGGTCGGGACGCTTGCCCGCGAGAACAGCGTCCATGGCAGAGCGCAGATCTTTTCCTGTAACCGGAATATCGTTTCCTGAGTCACCACGGCGGGGCCGGCTGTCATCAAGCTGGCCACGATAGACGAGCTCCATCTCGCCGTTGAAGAGAAAGAGATCGGGGGTGCAGGCAGCGTCGTACTCGCGGGCTACCTCCTGGGACTCGTCGTAGAGATAAGGGAAGCGGAAGCCGAGCCGCTCGGCCTGCTTCTTCATCTCCTCTGGAGCGTCCTGGGGATGGGCGACGATGTCGTTGGAGGAGATGGCAACGACGCCGATCTTCCCTTCGTAATCTCTGCCGATGCGGGCCAGCTCCTCTTCGACGTGTTTCACATACGGGCAGTGCACGCAGATGAACATCACCAGCAGACCCTTGCGGTCGGCGGCGACGTCGTCGCGTCCCACCGCCTTGCCGGTCACTACGTCCACCAGCTCAAAGGGAGGAGCCACCGTTCCCAGCTCCACCATCGTTGACTGTGTCTTCGCCATGTCCTCTCCCTTTTGCTCAAGATCTTCGTCGTTCATTCTAAGTGGTGCAGGTTAAACTATGCCCATGGTCGTTCACACATTTCTGTTTCGTTGGAAGCCCGGCGTCGTCGAGGATCAGAAAGAGCGCGCAATGCGCGAGATTCAGGCCCTGCAGGGACAGATTCCGGGCCTGGTTGAGACTCTTGTGGGTCACAACATCTCTCCGCGCTCTCAGGGTTATGGATTCGGCGGCGTGATGAAGTTCGCCGACCGTCAGACCTTTGATGCCTATAACGACCATCCGGTGCATCAGAAGCTGCTTACATGGTTGATGCCCCTGATCGAACCTGTCGAAGTAGATTTCGAGCTCTGAGCCTATTCTTGTAGTCGAGCCATGCTTCTTCCACGCACACTCGCCGGCGGACACGTTCGTCACGCCGATCTAGCTACAGGCCCCAGCGGACGTCCTCTGTGCCGCTGGTGCGAGCTTGAGATCATGGCGAAACGTCGCAGGACCTTCTGCAGTGAGTACTGCGTGCATCAGTGGCGTCTGCGCACCGATCCTGGATATCTCCGCGACCAGGTCTTCGCCCGCGACCGCGGACGGTGCGCTGCCTGCCAGATCGATTCGGTGGCGGCCTACGCTGCACTCAAGCGCGCGCGGGGACCGGTACGCTCTGCCGGGCTTCGGCTCTATGGGATGAAGAGCATCGCCAGCCGCCGCAGCCTGTGGGATGCGGACCATATTCTTCCCGTAGCCGAAGGCGGCGGCCAGTGCGATCTCGACAACATCCGTACGCTGTGCCTTCTCTGCCACCGGGATGCGACCGCCAGGCTGCGCTCCCGGCTCCGCTCCAGCAATAATTCCACGGTGGACGAGGCGAGTATTCCCGCCTGATCGGGCCAGCCGCCCCGCCTGCCACGAAAGTGTTAGCCGAGGACCCGGAATCACCAGAAGAAAGCTGCGGCTTTCCTCGCCTCGAAAAGCGCCGATTCCACGACTTCCACAGCAGAATCATTGATTTCCACGCCCCCGAATGTTTTACCCTCAAGAGAAGAACGGGTATTCCCACAGCTAACACAACATGTTGTGCTTTATACTTGACATACCCTACAGGCGGCGGTACTTTCACCACTGCAGCAAGACAACGTGAGACGTTCAGACGAAGTCCACGTAGAGCAAAAATCGATCCGCACGACTTCAGCCCGTTCGACCTGGTCGCCGTCAGCACGCTAGCCGACCTCGCATCGCCAGCGCTCCTGAAGCCTTTATATAGACCCCGCCCCGTTCTCACCCCACAGTGAGCCCGAGGCCAGCACAGCCGGAGACCCTGCTCTCCGGAGCATCAAATTTAAAGAGAGAAGGAGCAAACTTCCCATGGCAACAATCTCCAGAAAAATCACCGGCACCGCCTCCGAACAGACCACTGCGCCCATCCCTGCCAAATCCGCTCCGGGACTTGCCTTCTCGCGGCACTTCACCCGCTCCGGCGTCTCGCCCTTCGACGAGATCACCTGGGAGTTGCGCGACGCCGTCATCCAGGACTTCAAGGGCAAGATCATCTTCGAGCAGAAGAACGTCGAGGTTCCCTCCGACTGGTCGATGACCGCGACCAACATCGTCGCTTCCAAGTACCTTCACGGCCAGGTCGGAACCCCCGAGCGCGAGACCGGCGTCCGCCAGCTCGTCACCCGCGTCGCCGAATCCATCCGCGATTGGGGCATGGAAGGCGGCTACTTCGCCTCTGCCGAGGACGCCGAGGTCTTCTTCGCCGAGCTCTGCCACCTGCTGCTCAATCAGAAGGTCGCCTTCAACTCGCCCGTCTGGTTCAACGTCGGCTGCGACCGTCTGGAGCCGAACTCCGACGCCCAGAACTGGCACTGGAACGCCACGGCCGGACAGGTCGAGTTCTCCGTCACCGGCTACAAGAAGCCGCAGTGCTCGGCCTGCTTCATCAACTCGGTCAATGACTCGCTCGACTCCATCCTCACTCTCGCCAAGACCGAGGGCATGCTCTTCAAGTGGGGATCGGGCACAGGTTCCAACCTCTCCAGCATTCGCGGTTCTATGGAAACCCTTAGCGGTGGCGGCACCGCCAGCGGTCCGCTCTCGTTCATGCGCGGCTTCGACGCCTTCGCCGGCGTCATCAAGTCCGGCGGCAAGACCCGCCGCGCTGCTAAGATGGTCATCCTCAACGCCGACCATCCCGACATCATCGACTTCATCGAGTGCAAGCAGAAGGAAGAGGCCAAGGCCAACACGTTGGTGCAGGCGGGCTACGACGGCTCCGGTCCCGATAGCGAGGCTTACAGCTCCATCTTCTTCCAGAACGCCAACAACTCCGTGCGCGTGACCGACGAGTTCATGCAGGCCGTCGAGTCCGACTCGACCTTCGCCACCCGCACGGTCAAGGCCCGCACTCCGGTCAAGGAGTACCGCGCTCGCGACATCATGAACAAGATTGCCGAAGCCACCTGGCAGTGCGGTGACCCTGGCATGCAGTACGACACCACAATCAATCGCTGGCACACCAGCAAGAACACCGGCCGCATCAACGCGTCCAATCCCTGCTCCGAGTACATGTTCCTCGACGACTCGGCCTGCAACCTTGCATCCTTCAATCTCCTGAAGTTCCTCACTCCGGGAGGCCAGTTCGATATCGCCGCCTACCGTCACGGCATCGCCGTCGTCACCACCGCGATGGAGATCATCGTCGACGCCGCCGGCTACCCCACCGAGTCCATCTCGAAGAACTCGCACGACTACCGCCCGCTCGGCCTCGGCTACGCCAACCTCGGCGCTCTGCTCATGGCCTTCGGCCTGCCGTACGACTCTGATGCAGGTAGAGACTTCGCCGCCACCGTCACCTCCATCCTCTGCGGCGACGCCTACTGGCAGTCCTCGCGCATCGCCGAGCTCTGCCCCCCGCTCGGAGCCGCCACGCCACTCACCCAGCAGGCACAGATCGCCGGAGGAGCCTGCCCCGGCTTCTACGTCAACCGCGAGCCCTTCCTCGACGTCATTCGCATGCACCGCGCCGAGGTCAACAACATCGGCAAGTCCAAATCCTCTGCCGAACCCTTCGTCGCGCCGCAGCTCGACGAGCTCATCGAGGCCAGCAAAGATAGCTGGACCGGCGCGCTCGCCCACGGCGAAAAGCACGGTTATCGCAACTCCCAGGTCACCGTGCTTGCACCTACTGGAACCATCGGCTTCATGATGGACTGCGACACCACCGGCATCGAGCCCGACCTCGCCCTGGTCAAGTACAAGAAGCTCGTCGGCGGCGGCATGATCAAGATCGTCAACAACACCGT
>DATHJA010000088.1:0-9014 GCA_035316475.1 Edaphobacter sp.
CGACCGGCTGGAGGGCAGCTGCCGCTGGCTCAAGGTCGGCATGGAGCTTTACTACGCCGCCGGCAATGCTCTGGTAGAGGCTCTTCGGAGCCGAGGCTACCGCATCTTTCTCGACCTCAAGCTTCACGACATCCCCAACACAGTGGCTGGAGCCGTCCGCTCAGCGACGGCGGCTGGAGCGGAGCTCCTGACCATCCACGCCTTCGGAGGCGGAGCCATGCTGAGGGCTGCCGCCGAAGCCGCTGAGGCCCCAGGATCGCCAAAGCT
This sequence comes from Edaphobacter sp., assembly GCA_035316475.1. Lineage (GTDB taxonomy): Bacteria > Acidobacteriota > Terriglobia > Terriglobales > Acidobacteriaceae > Edaphobacter. The sequence continues at coordinate 268 of DATHJA010000088.1, forward strand.
GCTGGCGGTGACGGTTCTCACCAGCATGGATGCGGGCGAGCTGGCCTCCGTCGGGGTCGCGAGCACGCCCGCCGAGCAGGCCCTTCGGCTCGCGCGGCTGGCAAAGGACTCTGGAGTTCACGGAATGGTCTGCTCCGCCGAAGAGGTCGCCTCGCTCCGGCACGAGATCGGCGAGGAGGCGGTGCTGGTCATTCCGGGCATCCGTCTGGCTGGAGCCTCCACCGATGACCAAAGGAGGATCGCCACGCCGCGCGATGCCATCGCTCGCGGAGCCTCGATTCTGGTGGTGGGACGGCCAATCACCCGGGCCGCCGATCCCGCCGCTGCGGCACGCGCAGTACTCGAAGAGATCGCCTCGGCGCAGGATCACAAGATGTCAAGTCCGGGAGTCCTCTAAACCAATCATAAAAAAAGAGATCCGGGTTGCCGATCAGTTTCGTTACGATTGTTAGAATAGAAATGAAAGAAAAACGCCCGGACTCGCTCCGGGCGTCACTGTTTTCCAGCCAGTCTCTTACGCTGGAGGTCCAAAGCTAAGCTGCGTAGATAGAAGACTTTGCGCAAAAAAAGGGGGGGAGGGGGTATCCCTGATGGCAGGAGAATCTGACCCTCCGCTTCCCTACTTCTGGGTACCGTTTGTGACGAGTGAGTCGCTCAGGCGAAGGGCGAGAGCTTTGGCCGAGCCTCCACCGCGGATGAACTCGCTGAGATCGACCTCGTTGACGTGGTAGCTCTTTGCGGCCAGCCGGTCGGCAAGATTGGTTCCCGACAGCCCCATGATGATCTCCCGACCCACGTTGATGACGTTGCAGACGAAACGTGTGGCCTCCGCTTCGGTGACCGCCAGACGCATCTCCGGAGCGTAGGCTGCTTCGATTCTCGCCAGAGAGGGCTTATCGAAGGCCTCCGGGAAGTAGAGCAGGTGTCCGCCGGAGAGAGGGGCGAAGCAGGTGTCGAGGTGATAGAAGCGTGGGTCGACCAGATGCAGCGAGCTGACCTCGGTGTGCCAGGCGTCGGCGACGTGCCGGTGGCTCTGCAGGCAGGTGCGAACACCGTGTGCGGCCCAGAGATGGTCACCGGTAGCGTTGAAGAGCGCGTCTCCTTCGCCCTCGAAGGCCGTCTCCCGCGGAGTCTCCCAGACCAGGAAGCCTGTGGACTCAAACCAGCGGCGCAGGTGGCTCTCTTCAGCCTGACGCTGCGGATGAGCGAAGCTGGATAGAGCGACGATGCCATGCTGCACGATAGCTGCGTGGCCGACGAAGACCATATCGGGCAGCGTCTTCTGCCCGGGGATCAGCCGGATATCCGCGATGCGCTGGAGCTGGCTGTGCAGCTCTTTCCACTGCGCGAAGGCGAGATCCCGCGAAGGGCGATGAAGGTTCCCGGCCATCCAGGGGTTGATGACGTAGTTTACGTCGTACCACTCAGGTGGACACATCAGGAAGGTGGGTCGGTCGAAGTGTGGGAGTGAGGAGAAATTACGGGCAGATGAACTGGAGACAGCAGAACTGATGGTGCTCATATAGGACTTATTCCCTACTTTCCAGTCATTGAGTCTGACTGGCTGAAGAGACGGTAGTCAAGTAAAGAGACCGTAATTTTTATGTAACTCTTGGTACCTCGGTGTCGTAAAGGGACTTAGCCGAACAAGGCCATTTTGCTCTCCTGACGCCAAAAGGAGCCCCGATACGGGGCTCCCGTTGAACCTTCGTGGAAGGTTTAGAGCTTTTCGAAGAAGTCGCAGACCGAGCAGGAGATGTAGACTCCGCCGGGAGTTCCGCGCTCTCGGTCCTTCACACGCTTGACGATGCGGGTGGGTTTGGAGCACTTCGGGCAGTCGGTGCTCTTGTTGGTATCCATGACCTTCTTACGGTCGCCGGTCTTGGCAATCTTCGCCATAATTCTTGCTCTCCCTGGTACGAATGTTTCGGCTCGCGCGCGGGATGTCCGTTACTCCTCAGAGGAGCATGGAAGACATCCGGAACTTCTCAGGATTGTCCGGGCTGAGCCTCGGTAGAAATCTAAGGAGAAGAACTGCGGTTGTGGCTCCTACGATTTTACATCGTCGCTGGAGTTGTGGCTATGGGTTAGGACTGAGTTGTGGAACAGGCCGCCCGATGTCCTGAGGCTGATTGGAGGGACGATTGGGCTGCTGCTGGCTCTGCGGAGGCGACAGCGGCGGCTGCGCAGTGGGATCAGCGGGCGAGCCCGGAGCTGCGGGAACGGGTTGCCGGTCTGCCTTGCGGCCAGCGTCCTTATCCTTGTCCTTGTCCGGGAACTGAACCTTGCCCTGCGCGTTGGCTGGCGGCGCGGCTTCGCCGGGAAGCCGGAGCGAGGGCGGCGTTGGTGCGGCCGCATCATCCTCCCCTTCCTTGCGCGGAGCCTTGTCACCCATGGCAATGACGCGAGTGTTGGCCGGTATGTCTCCCTCTTCGAGCTCGTTCTTGTCGCGAATCTCAAGGGGCTTGCCGAGCGCGGCGATCTCGACCACCGATACACGGTCGCCGCGGAAACGGATGAAGCGCACCGTCTGGGGAACGTGGCCGTAGATCCACTCCTCATAGCGAGCTCCGTCCGCGTCGCCGCTCTCTTTCTCGCGCACCTTGCTCTCAGGCGCTCCCAGCGCGGCCAGCACCATGCGGTGATTCATGCCCACCAGAACCTCGTGAGCCGCAATGGCGTTGCGAACGCGCGGCGGCAGCGTGTCGGCGTAGGCCTGCTCTCCGGACTTGACCCCGAAGTCGACGATGGGCTCAAGCAGAGCCTTGACCTCGGGAGCGGAGATGTCTGGGAGGCCGCCAGGAAAGACCAGCTCAATCCGCGAGCCCATGGGCTGCTCGCCGGTGTTGGCGGCCACGGGAGCATTGTTGAGCTGAATATGGCTGAGGAAGCGGTGCTTGGCATAGGGGCCGCCGTTGAAGTCGAGGACGATCTTGTCTCCCTTGATGTTGAGCGCGGTGACGACAACCCGGTCGCCGGGAGCGGCGGCCTGTCCCTTCTTGTAGATCATCTCGCGATACTTTTCACCGCCGGGCGAGAGCTCTCCGTTGGCCTTGAGAGTGAGAACGCCGATCGGCATAGGACGGTGAGCGAAGCCCTGCTCGGCTTCGAGGTTGCGCACCAGCTCGCGGCGGCCGCGCTCGTTGAGTTTCTGGGTGGAGAGCGGAAGATTGGTCGGGGTGAACGAGGTGGAGATATCGGAGGTCGCAGACTTCTCCCCCACAACAAACACCTGCGAACAGAGCGTCGATGCCGGGAGCAGGAGACACCCGGCGAGGAGGGCCCATCTGTGTGTGCGAGTCACCATGGAAGCACCTCAGATACAGACAGCTTGCGCCTTCTCTTCCTTTTTGACAAGGGGAACGGGTGCATGGTTGGCCGCATTTTGCGGGCCGGGAAAGAAATTTACATTTCAGGGAGTGGAGGCGCGACTCAGGCGTCAGGAGGGTCGCCAGCCGAGCGTCCCTCGGGGGCGCTGGGAAGGATCTGGACCAGCGCCGGAGGACGGTTCTGCTGCGCCTGCTCCATGGCGGTATGAGCGGCCGGAGGCTGAGCCTCCATGGGGTATCCGCCAGGAACGATGGGGGGATGGGTGTATCGCCAGGCGTAGTCGCGGGTGATGCGGACCAGGACGACAAGACCGATGGCGAGAGCGAGGAACAGGACGAGGGAACCCTCAGGACCGTAGTCGTAGCCGGTGAGCCAGCCGCTGCCGATGGCGGTGGTCTGGAGGATAGAGGAGTGGTCGACTCCGGAGACCGGGAGGCCGAAGAGGATGCCCATGCTGGCGGTCCATGCGAAGCGCATGCCCCAGGCCATCCAGAGACCGTGGGTGCGTAGCCAGGCTACGGAGAAGACAATGCCGGTGAAGATGGAAAGGAGGATGGCGGATCTGCCTGCTCCGTAATGGAGCGCGTGCCTGAGGGCAAACAGCGTGGACATCCCGAGGGTGGCGGCGACCGGGCCGATGGATTCAATGAGGCGGCGGAAGGGGTAGCCGCGGAAGATAACCTCGTCGGCCAGAGTGAATGCGGCGACAGCGACGAGGTTAATGAAGAGAAAGCGCAGCGACCGACCGTCGAGCCAGAAGGTGACGTGGAGATCGCCGGCGAGCGCCATGGGGAGCACGGTGAAGACGACGATGCCCCAGCCGAGCGCGGCACCAAGGAGCCATTCGCGGGAAGCGGTGGGACGTTGCGGCAGGCCGAGCACGAGCCGCGCCGAGGATGGGCGGCGGGCAAAGATCTCGAGCAGAGAGTAGCCGATGGCGAGCAGGAAGAGGAGAAAGAGAGCAGCGAGTAGCGGCGTGGCCCAGTCGACGTTGAACCGGTTGGTGATTCCGCGGGCCGAGCTCTCCGAGAGCAGACGCGAGGAGAACGACCAGATGAGGGCGCCGAGGAAGAGTAGAAACTGGAAGCCTCTTCCGGTACGCGCGCGCGCAGTCGTTAATTCGGGTGCATACGACGACAAAATGGCTCCGTGCGGACGAGCCGCTATAGGCTGGCCGAGGCCGTTGTCTGAATCTCGGCGGGTTCACTGGTGTAGAACTGAGCGATGTTGCGGAACTTCCGATAGCGCCGCTCCAGAAGCTGGTCGATCGAGAGAGTGCGAAGATTGGCAAGATGGAACTGCAGTCGCTCATCGAGTATGGCGAAGGCTGCCTCGGGATCGTTCTGGCTTCCGCCTTCAGGTTCGGGTAGCACATCATCGACGCAGCCGAGGGCCTGCACGTCTCCTGCGGTGTACTTCAGCGCGGCTGCAGCCTGCTGTTTTTTGTTTGCGTCCTTCCACATGATGGAAGCGCAACCTTCAGGCGAGATGACCGAGTAGATGGCATTTTCGAGCATCAGGACGCGGTCGGCCACGGCCAGGGCCAGCGCACCGCCCGAGCCACCTTCGCCGGTGATGGTGGCGATAGTGGGGACTCGAAGCCGCGACATCTCCAGCAGATTACGAGCAATGGCCTCGCCCTGCCCGCGCTCTTCGGCCCCGATTCCGGGATAGGCTCCGGCGAGGTCGATGAAGGTGAAGATCGGCCGGGAGAACTTCTCTGCGATCTTCATCGCGCGAAGCGCCTTGCGATAGCCTTCGGGGTCGGGAGAGCCGAACTTACGTGCGACACGCTCCTTGAGGGTGCGACCCTTCAGGTTGCCGATGACCATCACCGGCTCACCATGGAACCATGCCATGCCGGCTGACATCGCCTCGTCGTCTCCGAAGGAGCGATCACCATGAATCTCGCTGAAGTCCGTGAAGATTGCCTGAATGAAGTCCATCGGATAGGGGCGTTGCGGATGTCTTGCCAGTTCGGTCCTGATCCAGGCTTGGGGAACTGACGGAACGGCTGGATCGCCCTGCGTTGCTCTGCTCGCTTCTTTTTCGGCCATAGCTCGGCTTTAGTCCTGCTTCCCTTCTGATTGTATGCGATCAGGCGCAAGGGCGGAGGCTGTTTACTTTCGAAGATACAGCGCGTAGGCGTAAGTGGGCATCGTAGATAAATTAGAGGCAGAGCCTGCGAAGAATTGCATCCTACTGCGTCTGTTAAGACTGAGGCCACAAGAGCCATAGCGACGACACGTCGGAGTCGCCCCTTGCGAGAGCTCTGCTCGATCCAAAAACTTAACCCTTCCTCAGGATCGGCCAGCCCCCGCCCCCATCCGGGAGCCCTGTGCCAACTGAGACTGAAAGTAGATTCATGCTTTGCTGGTATACGTTTGCAGTTCTTTTTTTTCTTAGCTGCTTCTGTTTCGCGCAGGACACTGGTAAGTACGCCAACCACGACGACGCGACAGACGCTCCTGCGCTGGTGGATGCACCCACTCCCTCTTCTTCCCTTCCCCAGAGCAAAATCTTCGGCGCTTCCACCCCTTACGCCCTATACGAGCCCGAGGAGGAGGGATACGATGTCGTAGCTCTGGGAAGCCAAACTCTGGAACACCCTCCGGTGAGAGAGCCTTATCACTGGAAGGGGCTTCTGATGCAGTCGTTCGCCTTCGACCTGCTGCAGAACGTCACGCGCGTGATGACGGCAGACCAGCACGATCGCCATCTCCTGCTGAACAAGCCATTCTGGTCCAATTACTGGGCTTCTCTGCAGCAGTTCAACATGGGCCGCTGGAACGACGGTGACAGCTTCAAGGTGAACTATATCGGCCATCCGATGCAGGGAGCGATCTCCGGCTACATCGAGGTGCAGAACGATCCACGCGGGCGCTCTCAGCAGATCTCCCGTACGCGGGAGTACTGGCGCAGCCGCTTTCGCGCCTTCCTGTGGGAGACGGCCTACTCCACTCAGTGGGAGATCGGTCCGCTGGGCGAGACGGCGATCTTCAACCAGGGCGGCTTCACCTATCCCATTCGCTGCAGCAAGCATCCGGGAACGCCGGATTACTGCGAGAATCCCAACACGACTTACACCAACAACACCGGGTGGGTGGACTTCATCATCACTCCCATCGTCGGTACCTTGTGGCTGCTGGGTGAAGATACGATTGACCGCTACATCTCCGATCCGCTGGTGCACCGCCATCCGAACAACTTCGGATACAAGGTCGTTCGTTCCTCGCTCAACCCTCCACGCTCTCTGGCAAATATGCTTCGTGGGCGCTACCCCTGGTATCGCGACTACGAGCACCCCACCGAGTATGAATCGCCGTTGCACGGTCGTTTTGTAAGTCTTATGTCCGAGGAGCCGGTCGAGCACTTCGACCTGAGCCTTCACTACTCCGGCCTTGGGCTCCAGACCAACCACACCTCCTGCATGAACTGCCGCACGACGGCAACGGGTACGGGGCTCGAATTAGGAGTTCGCTTCCGGCGCTACCTCGACTTCGTCAGCGACGTCTCCATCTATCCCCAATCCAGCCCCGTCTCGGCGATCAGCGTCGGTGGAACCATGACGACGGCAACCTTCGGAGTCCGTTCGGGATATTCGACCAGGAGATATGCCGTCAAGGTAGGGCTCTCTCCCGGCTTCGCGAGCTACTCGCGGACGGGGACCTCTCCCACCGACCTGAAGCGGAACTATAACTTCGCGGCGTCGGCGACGCTCTCGGGCGATCTGCGCTTCAACGATCACCTCGGGTTCCGCGCGACTGTTGTGCAGATGCTCATCCGCTACAAGAGCGACGTTCGCGATCCCGACGGAATCGGTACGCCGCCCAGGCTCTCTTTCCTCTCGCACGACAACTACATCAACTCCACTAACTGGGGAGTGCAGTTCGGCCCGGTGCTTCGCTTCTGAAGCGATAGCGACGTTATTCGATGACGCGGACGCCACCCTGCCCGACCAGTTCTTCGACGCGGTCGATGAAGAGACGGTCGGCGGCGACCATGACGCCGTTTGGCTCAAGGACTGCGCAGAACTCACCGGGCTCTTCAAGGTCAAGCAGCAACTTGCCCTTTCCGGGCGCGTCTATCAGGATGGCGTGCAGCTTCTCCAGCAGCGCGACATCGGGATTGTGCAGTGGGACTCTAATGCGCAGCGCCTCGGGCAGTTTGATCTTCACGTCTTCGAGCGCCTGAATATTCGAGATCGCGAGCTTCGGGGCCGAATCCTCTTCACCACGCAGTACGCCGCGCACCAGCACGGGAACCTCGATCTTGAGTTTTTCGGCGAGCTTCTCGTACGACTGTGGGAAGGCGATCAGGTCGATCTTCCCCACCGTGTCTTCAAGCATAGCCTGCGCGTAAAACTCGCCGGAGCGTTTGGACTTGGCGACCTTGAGCCCTGTGATAACGCCTGCAATCTGAATCTCATTCTGCGGCTGCTCGTCACGTCCGCGCCGGAAGACCTGCGGCTCTGGCTTCATCTCGACGGCAGTGGCGGTATCGACGACTTTCAGGTTGCGCAGCTTCTCTCGGTACTTGTCCATCGGGTGGCCGGAGACGAAGAAGCCAAGAACCTCTTTCTCATTCTGCAGGCGGGTGTGCTCGTCCCACTCGGGAACATTAGGCAGGGCGTGATCTGCTGCAGCGCCGGAAGAGGCATCCGAGTCGAAGATGCCGAAGAGTCCATGTTGCCCCGCGGCGGCATCGCGCTGCGCCTTCTGCGCCTGCTCCATCGCCTTGTCGAGCGCGGCGGTTGTCTGGGCACGATTGCCGAATGCATCCATCGCGCCGGCCTTGATGAGGGATTCGAGTACACGCTTGTTGAGGCGCGAGAGATCGATCTTCTCGCAGAACTCCCACAGGCTGGCGAAGCCATGCTTCCCTTCCTTCCGCAACTCCGTGCGCGCGGCGAGGATGGATTCGATGGCGTTGTGGCCGACGTTCTTAATGGCGGCGAGACCGAAGCCGATGGCGCTTCCCTTCTCCGTGTGGACCGGCGTGAAATTCGCATCGGAGATCTGCACGTTTGGTGGAACGACGTCGATGTTCATCTCGCGGCACTCGCCAATGTACTTGACGACATTTTCGGGCTTCGAGGTTTCCGAGGTCAGCAGCGCAGCCATAAACTCGACCGGATAGTGCGTCTTGAGCCACGCCGTGTGATAAGCCAGAAGTGCATAGGCCGCCGAATGCGACTTGTTGAAGCCGTAACCGGCGAACTGCTCCATAAGGTCGAAGAGCTGGCCGGCGCGATCCTTTGGGAATTTGTTGGTTGCGGCTCCGGCCATGAAGATGTCGCGCTGCTTAGCCATCTCCTCGGGGTTCTTCTTGCCCATGGCGCGACGCAGAAGATCGGCTCCGCCGAGCGAGTAGCCGCCGATGGCGGAGCTGATCTGCATGACCTGCTCCTGATAGAC
>DATHJA010000089.1:0-2301 GCA_035316475.1 Edaphobacter sp.
AAATTTCATCTTCTTTGGAGAAATAGGCAAGCATTAGGCAGTTCTGTGTATGGAGAAATCCCTCCCCTGAGAAGAGGATAGGAACTGGGTGACCGACCAGGTCCCTTCTAAGGAGAACTGCTTACATGTCTACGAGCACACGATCTTTTGCGGCCCAGTCCGAAACAGCGCCGCTTGCGCCCTTTACGCTGGAACGGCGCGATCCGACGGCGTCCGATGTCGCCATCGAGATCCTTTTCTGTGGCGTCTGCCACTCCGACCTGCACATGGCACGCAACGAGTGGAGCATCTCCGCCTACCCGGTCGTTCCGGGCCACGAGATCGTCGGCCGCGTGACCGGCGTCGGCAGCGCGGTTACGAAGTTCAGGCAAGGCGATCTGGTGGCGGTTGGCTGCATGGTCGACTCCTGCCGCACCTGTCCGCAGTGCAAGCGCGGGCTGGAACAGTACTGCGACAAGGGCATGGTCCTCACCTACAACAGCCCCGACAAACACACCGGCAAGATGACCTACGGGGGCTACTCCGAGGGCATCGTCGTCGACGAGGCCTTCATCCTCAAGGTCCCCGAGACGCTTGACCCTGCCGCCACCGCTCCTCTCCTCTGCGCCGGGATCACGACCTACTCGCCCCTGAAGCACTGGAACGTCGGACCTGGCCAGAAGGTCGGCATCGTCGGTCTCGGCGGCCTCGGACACATGGGCGTCAAGTTTGCCCATGCCTTCGGAGCGGAGGTCGTGCTCTTCACCACCTCTCCGGGCAAGATCGAGGACGGCAAGCGCCTGGGCGCCGACCAGGTGGTGATCTCGAAGAACGCCGACGAGATGCAGAAGCACGCACGCAGCTTCGACTTCATCCTCGACTGCGTCTCCGCCGACCACGACATCAACGCCTACCTCAACCTGCTCAAGGTTGACGGCACGCTGGTCCTCGTCGGAGCTCCGGAGAATCCTCTGCCGGTCGCAGCCTTCAGCCTGCTGATGGGCCGCCGCTCGCTCGCGGGATCGGGCATCGGAGGCATCCAGGAGACCCAGGAGATGCTCGATTTCTGCGGACAGCACAATGTGACTTCGGACATCGAGATGATCAACATCCAGCAGATCAACGACGCCTACGAGCGCCTGTTGAAGAGCGACGTGAAGTACCGCTTCGTGATCGACATGGCCTCGCTCAAACAGTAAGTCGTCAACTTCGGGGTTACGGCATGAGCCAGAATTTTTGGGCACAGGCCGTAACCCGAAACTTGAGCTCCCTTACTTACCCTTCCCACGCTCCACTCGCGCCCATCGCAGCTTCGCATGACGAGCCCGCGCCTTCATCGCCGCAGTCCCGTCGCGCAATGCCTGCTCGATCACTTCCTCAGCCGCCTCTCGCAGCGAAGGCTCCGCAATCGCAAGCAGCCCCATCCCCTCGATCGCCGAACAGCGAACGACGTTGCTCTCATCGACGATCAGCAACTCCATCAGCCGCACCGCACGCAGCCTTTGGTCCCGCGTATGCGCCACCCTCGGAACCGCCAGCCCCAGGTGCCATCGCGTGCGCGACTCCTCGGGAGGCAGCTCTGTTAATAGCCCCGCCAACTCGTCCGCATAGGGCATGAGCGGCGTCACATCATTTTCGGTGATCCTGCGCGCAACATCGGAGGAACGCTTTCGCAGCTCCGTATCGTCGCCGAACAACGCCGCCACCAAAGACCTCACGGCGCGCCTGTCCATCTCGATCTGCCGCGCCGTCCTGCGAGCCCGTTCAAGTCCCCAACGCCCTGTATTCAGTGACCGGACATCCACCGGCTAGTCCTTCGCAGCAACCCCCTGCAGCTCAAACCGCGCTCCAAACAGCAGCGTGCCCGAGCCAAGAAAGGCCCGCGCCGGCAGCTTTCCCGTGAAGTACCCGCGATAGACCACGTTGAACCGCTCCCACAGCGAGACATCGCTGGCGAAGATCTGCACCGACACCAGGTTCTCCAGCGTCATGCCCGCCATCGCAAGCACCCGCTGGAAGTCCTGCATCACAAGATGCGCCTCTTCTTCCGCAGTCTCTGGAACGGTCGTCGTCCCCAGGATCAGACCAATTCGCCCGGAGAGATAGAGGGTCTTGCCATCCACCAGGACGGCATCGGAAAACGGAAGCGCAGGATTGCTGGAAAAATATTCGCGGCTCATAGATAGATATATAGACAGACGCAGTTTACCTCAGTCCGCCCTGTGATCTCTTCACATAGAAAAGCCCGCCGCAGCGGGCTCGCCTGGAATCTCCAAAATGCTATTCGCCCGATGCCGCCGAAGCAGAACGGTGCGGAGAGCG
>DATHJA010000090.1:0-6111 GCA_035316475.1 Edaphobacter sp.
CGTGGTGACGAGCCGGCCGTCATCGATGCTGTAGACGCTGATGAGGTCGGAGGCGAAGTCCGCGATCCAGAGGGTGGAGTTGTCGCTCGTGATGATTCCATGGACTGGCTTATTGCCGATCATGTAGGTTCCGAGGACCTGGTTGTTGGTGGTATCGATCTCGGAGATGGAGTCGGAGCCGAAGTTGGAGACGAAGATCTCGCCGCCGTCGGGTTTCATGGCGAGATGGACGGGGGTCTGGCCGACGTCGAGCATGGTCAGGAGGTGGTCGGAGATGGCCGCGGAGTCCTGACGCACGGCCCAGGAGCCGGGAGCGGCGGCGAGCGAGAGGGCCATGACCTGATGGCTTGCGGAGCAGGCGATGAAGGCCTTGGAGGAGTCGGGCAGGATGGCGATGTCGGTTGCGCCAGGGCATCCGGGGAAGGCGGCACGGAATTTCAGTGGCGGTCCGGAGATAGCGCGGAGAGCGGATTGCGGCGCCTCGGGCGAGTTCTGCTGCGGGATGGAGGAGTCGAGGTAGAGGGCGGCGCTGTAGATGGAGACGCTGCCGGCGCCGCGGTTGGAGACGACGACGGAGCGCATATCGGGGGAGACGCGGGCCAGACCGGGCTCCTCGCCGGTGCCGACGGCCACGATCTCGCGGCGATGGTCGAGGTCGATGACGCTGACGGAGTTGGAGCCGGAGTTGGCGACGTAGGCGCGGCCGCCGGCGGCGTCGACGCTGATGAAGTAGGGTCTCCGGTGGACTCCGATGGTGGAGGCGATGGTGTTGGTGGCCGCATCGATGACGGTGACGGTTCCCGACCCGGTGTTTACGACATAAATCTCATTCCGCTTTGGGTTTGCGGCGATTCCGGTGGGGTTGTCGCCCACCCGGAGGGTGCGGTCGGGGCGCAGGTTGACCAGGTCGAGAATGCTGACAGTATTGGAGTTGCCATTGGTGACATAGGCGAACTCGCGGTAACCGGCGGGAACATCGGGAAAGCCACTGCGGCGGCAACCGAGGGGGAACAGGGTGAGAAAGAGCAGGACGAGAAGGCAGGCTTGCAGTGGATGGCGGGATTTCGGCACTGGAGCGAGTTTAGAGCATTTTCCCTATTACGGTGAAGCGGATGAGTTCGGAGATTGCCGTTTTTATTGGGTAAAAACGGCTTTCGGTATACAGCATTTAGGAAATGCCCTATCGGTCGGGATTGGAGGGTCGCAAGTTTTGAAGATGGTTAAAGTTTTTTTGCGGAAAAACGAAACCTTTCGTTCAAGAAACGTGTCTACGCAATTGATGCGGAGAGTTGCCAGATGGGGAGCTCTTGCATCGTCTGTAAATCCTTCTCGGACAACGAAGCTACCTCGTGTAGCTTCGTTGATTTTTTTTAAATTGGGCTTTTGGGATGAGGCTGGGTAGCGTCAACAAACTACTGGGATTCTTCGGCTTCGCCTCAGAATGACGGCGGATGGAGGAGCCCGGCGGATGGAGGAGCCCAGCGGATGGAGGAGCCCGGCGCATGGGTTTCTGGAGAAGAGCAATTGAATTAAGGGACTCGAGAGCTGCGGGATTTAGCGGCTTCCAATGCGGGCCCAGTTACGGGCAGTCCAGCCCAGGTAGCCCAGCTGGACGATGATGACTCCGGCGTAGACGAAGACCAGGTGGCGGTGGGCCATGGTGGAGAAGTCGAAGAAGGTCTGCCAGGTCATGATGCTGTCTCCGTTACTGGGGGGTCTCGAGGGAGGCTTCGATGGCGAGGAGCGCGGCGTCCTGTTCGGCGAGCTGACGGCGGCGTTCGAGGGCGAAGCGGAAGCCGAGTAGGAAGATGCCCCACATGGCCCAGCCGGCTAGGTTCCAGAGAACGGCGGGGACGAACTGTGGGGCGATGCCTCCGCCATTGGGCCCGAAGACGGGGGCAGGATGCTGGGTGCGCCACCATTCGATGGACATGAAGTCGATGGGGACATCGATGGCGGCGAAGATAGAGAGGATAGCGGCCAGCGTCGGCGTCTGCCCGGAAGGAGAGAGGCGGCGCAGCAGGATGTAGCTGATGTAAAGCAGCCAGAGGATGAGCTCGGAGGTGAGCCGGGCGTCCCAGGTCCACCAGATTCCCCATGCGGGCTTGCCCCATAGCATTCCCGAGCCGAGCGTAATGCCAACGTAGAGGATGGTGATCTCAGCTGCGGCAACGGCAAGAGCGTCGGCGGTAAGCGCCTTTAGAGGGTCGCGGCGCCGCCAGTAGAGAAAGGCGAGGGAAGCCGCAAAGTTGACGTAAGGGAAGACGAGACCGAGGATGGCGTGCGGGAGGTGATAGTAGAAGATGCGCTGGAGGTTCCCCATCGTCTCTTCGGGCGGAGCGATGAAGATGGCCTGGCGGAAACCGACGACAAGCACGGCGAGGGTGGCGGCGAACCATAGCCAGGCGATCGTTCGAAGTGTGGAGGAGCGCGCCACGATGGAACTATTTTATCGCGATTTTTAGGCGCGGGTTGGGATTTGAATTATGGGGCCTGAATACAGTGATTCTTTGCCTGCTTATTCCGCGTTCAGGACGGTTTCGAAGAGCAGGATGCAGACGGTGGTGTAGATGAGGTCGTATCCGGCGAGCTGGGTGATCCAGGAGCGGAGATAGACGGGGTCGAGCTCGGCGGTGAGGACGCCGGTGGTGGCCTGCACCATCATGAGAACGGCGGGGAGCGAGAGTGGAAGGAGGATGAGGGGGAGGAGCATCTCGCGGTTGCGGGCGCGCAGAGCGAGGGCGGCGAAGAAGGTTCCATTGACGACCAGGGCCCAGGTTCCGAGAGGGAGAATGAGAGCGAGCAGCCAGGCGTTGCCGAGGACGTGCAGGTTGAAGAAGACGACGAAGACGGGGGCCAGCACGACTTCGACGACGAGGACGAAGATCATATTGGCGAGCGCCTTGCCGATGAAGAGCGCGGAGGCAGGTGAGGGAGCCATGCGCTGGGCTTCGAGGACCTGGTTACGTTGCTCGCGGGCCCAGGACTGATTGAGCGCGGTCATGGAGGCGAAGAGGAGGCCGACCCAGAGGATGCCTCCGGAGATCTGGCGGGTGATGGTGGGGTAGCCTGCGGGATCGAAGGCGAGGGAGAAGACGACGACCATCAGGAGCACAAAGAAGAGCATGCCATTGATGGAGTCGCGGGAGCGCCACTCGAGGCGGAGATCTTTGCGGAGATGGTCGAGGACGTAGGTGAGATACCTCAACGCGGCTCTCCGTGATTGTCGGGGTTATCGGGGGCAGGCGCTTTGGTGAGGTCGGCGAGGGTGGCCTCGGAGGCGCGGAGGTAGTCGGCGGGAGAGAGGATGAGCTGGAGGCCGCGTTGTCCGGCGGAGATGCTGATGATGTCGAAGAGCTCGATGGTCTCGTCGGCGAAGGCGGGGAAGGGCTTCTTTGCGCCCATGACGGTGACTCCGCCGCGAATGTAGCCGGTGAGGGGTTCGACGTCTTTGAGGGAGGCGAGCTCGGCTTTCTTGGCTCCGGCGGCGTGGGCTAGTTTTTTTAGGTCAAGCTCGGAGTCGCCGGGGATGACGGCGAAGAGGTATTCGCCGGTGTTGGTGTGGGAGAGGAGGGTCTTGAAGACCTGCTCGGCGGGCAGGCCTATTTTGCGGGCTACGGAGATGGCGGTGAGGTCTTCGGGGTCGACCTCGTAGGCGCGGAGCTCGTAGGAGATGCCGAGGGAGTCGAGGAGACGGGCTGCGTTGGTCTTGCTCGATTTTTGGGCGGGTGCGGCTGATTTCATCCGTGGGTTCCGGTGGCGGCTTCGACGACCTGACCCTGGCGCATGGTGAGGGTGCGGTCGGCGAGAGGCTCGGCGAGCAAGGCCTGATGGGTGGTGAGGATGAGAGTGCGGGCGCCTCCGCCGGGCACGGGCCAGGTGCGGAAGTCGTTGAGGAGCTCGACGAGGTGGTTCGCACTCTGGACGTCGAGGTTGGAGAAGGGCTCGTCGAGGAGGAGCAGCTCGGGGTCGGTCTGGAGGGCCCGGGCGAGGGAGGCGCGCTGGCGCATGCCCTGTGAATATTGGCCGACGGGGCGGGTGAGATTGGGATCGAGCCCGACGGCGCGGAGGGCCATCTCGGGCGAGCCGACGCAGGCGCAGCCGTCGCCGCGATGGAGGGTGGCGAAGTAGGTGAGGTTCTCCGTGGCGGTGAGCTCGTCGTAGAGCATGGTGGAGTGGCTCATGTAGGCGATGCGGTGGCGGTGGCGGTGAGGTTGGTCGTCGAAGACGGTCGCCTGGCCGCGGGTGGGAGTGATGAGTCCGGCGACAATACGCAGAACCGTAGATTTACCCGCGCCGTTTTCGCCGAGGATGACGGTGGAAGAGCCCGCGGGAAAGGTGGCGGAGACGTTGCGCAGGGCGGCGAATCCACCGTAGAGCTTGGAGACGGAGTCGAGGCTCGCGGCGGCTTGGGTACGAATTTGGGCAGCGGTGGACATGCGCGGGTCTGCTGAGAACTTATCTATTGAGTATAGAGGCGCCCGAGTACAGAGCACGCGGCTCAGCAGAGAAGATTCAGCGGGTTGCGGGGAGGGCGGTGGCCGTTGTGGTGGGAGCCTTCTGGTTGGCGGGGGCGTACTTGGAGGCGCACTTGGCCTGGAGCTGGGTGGCGTGGAAGACGCCGTCCTTGCCGTAGGTTCCCACGGCAAGCGCCTGGGATTCGTCCTTGAAGGTGTCGGGCGGGGGCTCGGAGCCTTTGTAGGCGACCCGGAGTGTCTTGCCCTGCTCGAGGAGAGTGAAGGTGGCGTTGGTCCCGGAGCGTTCGATGGAACCGGGAGCGACGTTGCCGGCCACACGCAGATGGCGGGTGTAGGCCTTGTTACCCATGCCCTGAAGCTCGCTGATGGTGACGTAGTAACTCTTGTTGTCGCGTACGCCGGTGACGGCGAGGTAGGCGACGGTCCCAAGAATGAGGACGGTGGCGATGATGATCTTCAGCGGGCTCTTCGGAGTGGGATTTGGCATGGCTTTACCGGTTTCATTTTACGCCTGTTGCCGGTTTCCTGCGCCGGGAAGGCGGGGAGGGAGAAAAAATGACATTTTGTGGGAACCTTTGTTCTCCTGTGGCGTATCCACAGGTATAAATGTGGCGATACCACAGGAGAGGTGTATGGGAGACGCGAAGCTGGACCTTTTACAGGGGACTCTGGATCTGATGGTTCTGCAGACTTTGGCCGCGATGGGCGAGATGCATGGCTATGGGATTGCGCGGCGCATCGAGCAGGCGAGCGGCGATGAGGTACTACTGAACCAGGGGACGATCTACGCGGCGCTGGTTCGGCTGCAGCAGCGCGGATGGATTGAGGCGGAGTGGGGAGCGTCGGAGAACAACCGTAAAGCCAAGTTTTATTCAATCACGAAACGCGGGCGGAAACAGCTGGCCGAGGATACGGCTTACTGGATGCGGCTTTCGAGCGTGATGGGCCGCGTGCTGGCGATGAGCGACGAGGTGCAGTCGTGAGGGGCGGCGGGTCGAGCGGATTCTCGATGGCGGATTCGTTCCGGCGCGCAGTGGCGCGGGTGGCGGCGTTCTTCCGCAAGCAGCCGCTGGATCGCGAGCTCGAGGAAGAGGTTCGGTCGCATATCGAGATGGCGACCGAGGACAACATTCGCAACGGAATGACGCCCGAAGAGGCGCGGAGGAGAGCGATGGTGAAGTTCGGGGGCGTGGAACAAGCTAAGGAAAAGCAGAGGGAGTCGCGTGGACTGCCATGGCTGGATACGGTATTGCAGGACCTGCGCTATACGGTGCGGAGCCTGAGCCGCGATAGGGGATTTGCAACGGTGGCTATCCTGATCCTTGCTCTGGGGATCGGAGCAAATGTTGTCGTCTTCAGCGTGGTGAATACCATCCTGCTGCGGCCACTGCCGTTCTATCAACCGGATCGGCTGGTGTGGATTGCTCCTGAACATGCGAATGGGCTGTCGGGTTCGACCTATTCGGTGGATGCTTATGAAGATCTGCGCTCCATGAACCGGTCGTACGAGGATGTGACGAGTTACTTCGCCTTCTCCACACCGGATAACTACAAGCTGATGGGGCGGGGAGTCCCGCTGCCGGTGACGGGAATCATGGTTGCAGGAAACTTCTTCCATGTTCTGGGTGTGGAT
>DATHJA010000091.1:0-5735 GCA_035316475.1 Edaphobacter sp.
TTGCATGGAGTCGCCAGAGGAGGTGAGGCGACGATGTTTCCTCAGGCGATCGGCATGGCGGCGACGTGGGACCGGGAGCTGCTTCGCGCGGAAGGCAATGTGATCGGAATCGAGGGCAGGGCGCGCTACAACCAGGCGCAACGGGAGGGCAATACCGGTCAATATTTTGGTTTGACCTTCTGGTCTCCCAACATCAATATCTTTCGCGATCCGCGATGGGGCCGAGGGCAGGAGACCCTGGGTGAGGACCCTTACCTTACCGGAGCGCTCGGCACGGAGTTCGTCCTTGGAGTGCAGGGGACGGATGCGAAGTACCTCCAGGCGATCGCAACGCCCAAACATTACGCGGTACACAGCGGGCCCGAATCGCTCCGTCATGGATTCAACGTGACTCCATCGGCAAAGGATCTCTTTGAGACGTATCTCCCGGCGTTTCGGAAGACGATTGTGGAGGGGAAGGCGGACTCTCTGATGTGCGCCTACAACGCTATCAACGGCGAACCGGCGTGCGCGAATACGATGCTGCTGAAAGACGTGCTTCGTGGAGACTGGGGCTTCAAAGGTTTCGTCACTTCGGATTGCGGGGCGATCCACGACATTACCGCCGGTCATCATTTCGGCGCGGACAACGCTCATGGAAGCGCCCTGGCAGTGAAGGCGGGTACCGATCTGACCTGCGGGGGTGAGTATGTCGACCTGGTCAAGTCCGTGAACCAGGGACTGATTCCGGAGAGTGAGATCGATACCGCTCTCTCGCGTCTCTTCACCGCGCGGATGAGATTAGGTATGTTCGATCCGCCGAACAGCGTACCGTTCTCAAAGATTCCTATCTCCGAAAATCATTCCCAGGAGCATCAGGATCTTTCGCTCCGCGCGGCGCTAGAATCGATCGTTCTTCTGAAAAATGACGGAACCCTTCCACTCAAAGACAGACGCACCATTGCTGTAATCGGACCAGGCGCGACGTCGCTCCTTGCACTGGAAGGAAACTACAAAGGAACCCCCACTCACCCTATCCTCCCACTCGACGGCATGGAATCGGTCTTCGGCACGGAGAGGATTCTTTTTGCCCAGGGCGCACCCTTCGCCGGAGAGGTTGCCGTTCCTGTTCCACGAAGCGCATTCTCATCGAGGCTGAGCGCCGAGTTCTACAACGGAACTCATTTTGAGGGTTTACCTGTCGTAACGCGGGTCGATAAGCAGATTGATTTCGATTGGAATGCCGTCGCGCCAGCACCTGGTGTTGATCCGTATCAGTTCTCTGTTCGATGGACCGGTACCTTTCGGGCGCCCGGTCCCGGGGACTATACCTTTCAGATCGATGATCCGCAATGTGAGCCAAGCAACGACCATGAGACCTACATGGTTCGCATAGAAGGCAGCGAGGAGTTCCATCTTTCCTCCACGTGCAGGAGCTGGAGGCGATCCAAAAATTCGTTCACCGTCCATTTCGCCGATTCGCAACCTCACAGGTTCACGGTTGAATTCACCAATGAGTCGCACCGCTTTTCGGCGGGCATCACCTTTTCATGGAAGGCGCCGGAACAGGTCCTTCTTAAGGAGGCTCTCGATACTGCCGGCAAGGCGGATGCGGTCGTCGTCTTCGCCGGCCTCAACGCCGGGCTTGAGGGCGAGGAGATGCCGCTCCATGTTCCCGGCTTTCAGGGTGGAGATCGAACGGATATTACCCTTCCAGCGGTACAGAACAGGCTGATCGATGCCTTGGCAGAATTGAAAAAGCCCCTGATCCTGGTTCTGCAAACCGGATCGGCGGTTGCTCTAAGTCCCAACGGACAAGCGGCAAATGCGATCGTTGAAGCCTGGTATCCGGGAGAGCTCGGCGGACGTGCGATCGCTGAGACGCTGAGCGGGCAAAACAACCCTTCGGGACGCCTTCCCCTTACCTTTTATTCTGCGGTCGCACAGCTTCCGGCCTTTGACGACTATTCAATGAAGAACCGCACATACCGATACTTTGCGGGAAAACCTGCCTATCCATTTGGATTTGGATTGAGTTACACATCGTTTGCCTACGCACATCTGAAGCTGGATAAGCGGATCAAGGCGTCGTCTCCGCAACATATCTCGGTTCAAATCCGCAATAAAGGGACAGTACCAGGCGATGAGGTGGTTCAAGCCTATCTCTCTTATCCCGGCAGACCATCCGCTCCGATCCGTGCCCTGAAGTCCTTCCAGCGGGTTCACCTGAACCCGGGGGAAGAGAAGCAGGTCGATGTTGTGCTTGACTCCCGCGATTTGGCGTTGGTCGATGAAAGCGGACGTACAAAGGTTGATTCCGGCGACTACGACCTTTGGGTTGGGGGTGGACAGCCGGGCAGCGGAGCACCGGGAGTATCCGGCCATTTCTCGATCACCGGGGTGTTTTCTCTGCCGCGGTAAGGTTCGCTGTCTGAGCAGGATCAGCCAAGGAATAAGCGGATACCGGCAATACCTTTGGCTCCGGCGGCGAGGCATTGCGGGGCGTTTTCTTCAGTCACTCCACCGAGGGCGTAGACAGGGGTGGGAGCGGCGATGGAACAGGCCTCGTGCAGGATCCTGAGGCCTGAGCCTGGGGTAATGAGCTTCCCTTCGATCACCTTCTTGAAGACCGGAGCGAAGAGGACGGCGTCGACTGGATGGTCGCTAAAACGGTCAACTTCTCCGAGGGAGTGACAGGCAATTGTGATGACGGGGGCAGGTTGTCCGGCCTGTGCATAGAGCTGGCGGACCTGGTCGGGCGTGGTTGCGGCATTCGAGGGAAGATGCACTCCAGGTGCGCCCAGCTCGGCGGCGACGCGAACGATAGCCTCGGACGGAGCGTTTATGAGCAGCCGGGTGGGAGAGGATGCCGTTGCAATGAGGGCGAGGATCTGGGAGGCGAGCGGGGCGAGTTCAGTGGGGCTAAGGTCTTTTTCGCGCAGTTGGATGAGGTCGAGCCCACGGTGGGCCCAGAGAGCTGCCTGGCGAACAAGGGTGGCTTGTCTTTGGGACTCGTCGCCGGGAAAGAGGGTGCGGTCGGTGATGGCGCAGCGGAGCACGTCGATAAGTGTAGTAGGTGCGAGAATGCAGGGCTCCGGCGAGGACAGAGGTTTATCGAGCTTTGATGGGCGACGGGGAGCTATGTGGTAGTTTTTAGGCAGCGAGTGTTCAGAAAATGACCGGAATTTCCGGTAACTCTGAGCTGAGAGAGCCATAGGGAAGGGACGGGCCTCGACGCAAGAGTTTTGCGTCAGCGTTACGGAAGGGCGCAAGGGGCTATTTTCGCTAACTGGAACGGGCGGCGACGTACGTCGCAAAGAGTCTGGAGTTTATGGGTAGTGTGTACGATCTGATCGTTATCGGGTCCGGTCCGGCCGGACAGCGCGCGGCGATTTACGCCGCAAAGCTGGGTAAGAAGGTTGCCCTGGTGGAGATGCGCGAGGTGGTCGGCGGTGTCTCGATCAATACTGGGACAATTCCGTCGAAGACGATGCGTGAGGCTGTTTTGCATCTGTCGGGCTACAACTACAAGTCGATCTATGGGATGAACTACCGGGTGAAGGAGCGGATCACGATGGCCGATCTCGCCTTCCGGGTTCAGCATGTGATCAAGACCGAGATCGACGTGACCGAGGCGCAGCTCTCGCGTAATAACGTGGAGATGTTGTCAGGTGTGGCTAGCTTCGAGGATCCGACGCATGTGAAGGTGACCAACTCCCGGGGCCCGACGGTGTATGAGACCAAGAGCACGCTGATCGCTACCGGAACCAAGCCTGCAAGCTCGGACAAGGTCCCAATCAATGGGAAGACGATTATCAACAGCGACCTTGTGCTTGACCTGGTGAACCTGCCGAAGACGATGATTGTCGTCGGTGGCGGCGTCATCGGGGTAGAGTACACCTGTATGTTCGCCGCGCTGGGAGTGCGGATGACGCTGATCGAGCGGAGACCTCGCCTGCTGGAGTTTGCCGATCAGGAGATCGTGGAGGCTCTGAGCTATCACCTTCGGGATGCGCGCGTGACGATGCGGTTGAACGAAGAGGTGGAATCGGTCGAAGAGATGCCGGACGGTGGCGTGGTCGCCAACCTGGAGAGCAAGAAGAAGGTGCAGGGCGATGCTCTGCTGTACGCGGTCGGGCGGCAGGGCAATGTGGATGAGCTGAACCTGGCGGCGGTGGGGGTTGAGGCCGACAAGCGTGGGCGCATCCCGGTGGACAAGGACTTCAGGACGAAGAGCCCGAATATCTTTGCTGTGGGTGATGTGATTGGGTTTCCATCGCTGGCTTCGGTATCGATGGAGCAGGGAAGGATTGGCGCGGCGCGGGCGTTCGGAGACGAGTCGATCGTCTCAAACCCGAGCTTTTACCCATATGGCATCTATACGATCCCGGAGATCAGCTTTATCGGCAAGACCGAGGAGCAGCTTACGGAGGAGGACGTTCCCTATGAGGTGGGCGTGGCCTACTACCGCGAGATTGCTCGCGGCCAGATTCGCGGCGATACGACGGGACGCTTGAAGCTGATCTTCCATCGCGAGAATCATTCCATCCTAGGCGTTCACATTATCGGCGAGGGCGCCAGCGAGCTTCTGCACATCGGTCAGGCCGTAATGGCTCTGGGTGGAACCATTGAATATTTTGTGGACACAGTCTTCAACTACCCAACTCTGGCGGAATGTTATAAAGTGGCGGCTTTCAATGGATTGAATCGCGTAAGTAAGTTTGAGTAAAAAACGCGAGATAGCCGAGGCGGAAAAACAGCATGTCGAAGACGATTGGCGTGACATTGTCGGATGGGATCGTAGCGGGGCTGGTGGTGGACCACAAGCTGGAGGGGGCATTGCGCCGCTTTCCGGAGGATCTCGAGGAGAAGGACGCTCTGGTGGAGCTACACACGGATGCCCTGGTGGAGACGATCTGCAGGGAGGTCGTGCTGGCAGCGAATGGAACCAAGGATCTGGATGCGGTCGGGATTGCGGTGCCGGGTCTGATCAAAAGCGGCGTGGTGGAGGAGGCTCCGAACCTGCCGCAGTTGAAGGGGGCGCGGCTGCGGGATCTGGTGGCGGCGCAGTTGAGGACCCACGATATCAATACCCCGGTCCTGGTCCTGAACGACGCGGATGGGACGGCCGCGGGATTGGCTTCGGTGCATGGAAAGCTGGACTCGATGATTCGCGTGTGGACGCTGGGTGTCGGGATTGGACATGGGCGCTACCCCTTTACCAAGGGAGTGTGGGAGGGTGGCCACTCGGTGGTGTCGCTCGATGATAAAGAGCGCTTCTGCGGATGCGGCGGTCGCGGCCACATGGAAGGCATCATGGGGCACCGCGCTATGCGGCTGCGGTTTCTCGATATGGAGCCGGAAGAGGTGTTTGAGGCGGCAAAGGCAGGGGACCAGCGTTGCGTCGAGTTCAAGCGGCTATGGCACAAGGCCCTGGCGGCGGCGACGGCAACATCGATCCACATGGCCGGGCCGGGGAAGTTCTTCCTGACGGGGTTCAATGTGCGGTTTATCGATATGCCGATGCTGAAGGACTATATGCAGCAGATGGTGAAGATGAGTCCGCTACAGAGCTATTCGCTCGATATCGTCGAGGACCGACTGGAGACAAGGGTGATCGGGTCGGCGGTCAGCGCGGAGCAGGCGGCGGGAATCTAGAAGTTTTCTGGAGAGTTGTGCGGAACGTTTTCGACAAGCAGAAGGTTCCTCGGTCGATCTCTGGGATCTCCATGTCCGCTCTTTCGCGGATGGCGTGT
>DATHJA010000092.1:0-3028 GCA_035316475.1 Edaphobacter sp.
GCGAGAGCAGGTGCTACCATCTCTCGCAGATCGAAAATGCTGGTTCCTCAATTCAACTTTAGTCAGATCGATCAGGAGCTGCTGTCAACCGGTACGGCCGCGCGACTGCTGACGGCCTGTGTGCTGGGCGGTATCGTCGGAATCGAACGTGAGCGCCGTCATAAGGCAGCCGGCCTGAGAACGAATCTGCTGATATGCATGGGCTGCGCCTTCTTCACGATGCTCTCTGGTGTGCTGGCAGGGGATGGAAATCCGGATAAGGGTCGTGTTGCCTCCAATATCGTGCAGGGGATAGGGTTTCTCGGCGCCGGAATTATTCTCCATACCCGTGATCGAGTGATGGGCCTGACGAGCGCGGCGACCGTATTCGTAGTCGCTTCGATAGGAATGGCCTGTGGTGCAGGTCTCTATATTGAAGCGGTTCTGGCGACCTTCATCGGACTCTTTACCCTGTCATTCGTCGGTTATGTGGAGTCGCGGGCGGGCTGGAAACATATCACCATGCTCTACGAGGTTCGAGGATCCGACAGAAAGGCGATGTATGTCGCCGTGCTCAGTGTCCTCGATCGAATGGGGATTCGGCTCAACATCGTAGACCGGGAGAGTGTAGATGGATTCGAGAGGATGACGTTTACGGTTCCTGCCGCACGACGGCGCCACGTCGAGCTGATTCGAGAGCTTCGCAGTAGCGATGGCGCCGATCAGGTTGTGGTTTTCGGCGATCCTGAGGAAGAATAAAGACACCAATGATCCCCTTTGTAAAAGCACATGCATGCGGAAATGATTTTCTGATCCTCGAGGAGACGGTCGCCGCGCGGCAGCACGCCTCGCTTGCCCGGAAGCTTTGCAGCCGCAACACCAGCATCGGAGCCGATGGAATCGAGTTCCTCGAGCGCAGGCCGAACGGCGAATTCTTTCTGCGCCTGTTCAACGCTGATGGCAGCGAGGCCGAGCTCTCGGGCAACGGAACCCGTTGCGTAGCGGCGTGGCTGGCTAGTTCGGAGGGTCTGGACGAGGCTGTGCTTGGGACGCACGGAGGCCCAAGAAGCTGCCGCGTGGTCGAAGACGCCGATCCGCTCTACCTGATCGAGAGCGAGATGGGAGTTCCACGAGTGATGGAGCGTACGATTGAGCTTCCCGGTGTTGGCCATGTAGCTGGAGCGATGGTCAATGTAGGGAATCCTCATTTTGTGATCTTCGTTGAGTCAGAGGACTTCGGAGCGCACGGTCTCTCCTGGCAGCAGCTGGGAGGACAGATCAGCGTGAGTCCTCTATTTCCACACGGAACGAACGTCGAGTTTGTGAAGGTACTCTCCGAGGGCGAGATCGCCTTTCGCATCTTCGAGCGCGGCTGTGGCCCGACGACCTCGTCGGGTACGGGAACCTGCGCCTCCTCGGCGGCCGCGATAGCGCTGCGTGGAGTGAGCCGCGAGCTGAAGGCCGTGGCCGAGGGCGGAGCGCAGCGGACAGTGTGGCTGGCAAACGATCAGGTCATGCGTTTGACCGGGCCTGCGGAGATCATCTGCCGCGGTGAGGTTGCTGGCCTATGAGTGGACATGTGAGCGCGTCTGGGCGAGCCTTCACCCGGCCGCGTGCGCTGCGCCCGGGTGCCACCCTGGCGGTGATCTCTCCTGCCAGCACGCCGAAGCGCGAGCTGTTGGAGCGTGGTCTGGTTGCGGTGGAGACAGCGGGATATCGCGTCAAGCTGGGCAGGCATGCGTTTGGCGGAGGTCCGCTGTACTACGCGGGAACTCTGTCGGAGCGGCTGGAGGATCTGCACTGGGCCTTTGCCGATCCTGAGGTTGATGGTGTGCTCTGCGTGCGTGGCGGATGGGGCTCGGCGGAGTTGCTGGCGCATCTGGACGCGGATCTGATCCGCGCCAATCCTAAGGCGTTCATCGGCTACAGCGATCACACCTCGCTGCACAGCTGGTTCCAGAACGAGGCGAACCTGGTTACCTTCTACGCTCCGATGGTTGCGGCCGACTTTGCCCGCGAGGGCGGCGTCGACTTTGCGAGCTGGCACAGCACCTTTGGAGGAGCAAGCGCGTGGTCGCTGGATGCGTCCGATGGTCTGCGGGTGCTGCAGCCGGGCGTCGGCGAGGGAAATCTGCTGGGCGGCTGCATCTCGATCCTTGCGGCCGGGCTGGGAACGCCGTACGCTCCGGAGCTTCGGGGAAGCGTGCTCTTTCTGGAAGATATCGGGACGAAGCCCTATCAGTGGGACAGGATGCTGCTGCACCTGCGTTACTCAGGCAGGCTTGAGGACGTTCGCGGCATCGTCTTCGGCGATATGGCGCAGTGTGTCGACGAGGACGAGCGGGAACTGCTGGAAAGCGCGATCCTGCATGGGTTGCGGGAATTTCCAGGACCGGTTGCGATCGGGCTGCGGTGCGGTCATGTGCACGGAGCGAATCGTACGCTTCCGCTGGGAGTTCCGACGCGGCTCGATCTTTCAGATGGAGAGAATCCACGGTTGAGCTTTCTTGCGGCCGCGGTTTCAGGGTAGTCTTTTCTTTGGCGCAATGCAGAAACATATCTACCTCATAGGAATCTGCGGCACAGCGATGGCTTCGCTTGCCGGAATGCTGAAGCAGCAGGGTCACACGGTGACCGGCTCGGATGCGGCGGCGTATCCGCCGATGAGCGATCTGCTGCGGGAGCTTGGCATCACGGTGCACGAGCCCTATGCGGAGCGCAATCTCGATCGCCGGCCCGATCTGGTGATCGTCGGCAATGCGATCTCGCGCGGCAACGTGGAGCTGGAGCGCGTGATGGACGAGAGGATCCCGTTCTGCTCGATGGCAGCGGTGCTGCACGATGAGTTTCTGGCCAGCCGCGAGCCGCTGGTGGTTGCGGGGACGCATGGCAAGACGACGACGACCAGCATGCTGGCGTGGATCTACGAGACGGCGTCGAAGGGCGATCCGAAGCTCGCGCCCTCGTTTCTGATCGGTGGCGTGGCGGAGAACTTCGGCACCAGCTTCATGGTGCGTCCGACGAAGCCTTTTATCCTGGAGGGCGACGA
>DATHJA010000093.1:0-6406 GCA_035316475.1 Edaphobacter sp.
GCCTCGCGCATCTTCACGCGGTAAAGAGCTTTGTCGCACTGCGCGCGGGGCGACCACACCGCCGGGCCGCGCGAGGTGTTCAGCAGCCGGAACTGGATGCCGCAAGCGTCGGCAATCTCGCCCATCACGCCTCCCAGGGCGTCGACTTCGCGGACAAGATGGCCTTTGGCGATTCCTCCGATGGCGGGGTTGCAGCTCATCTGCGCGATCAGGTCGAGGTTCAGGGTAAAGAGCGCCGTGCGCTGCCCCATACGCGCCGCCGCGACTGCGGCCTCGCAGCCGGCGTGTCCCGCGCCCACGACGACGACATCGTATTGTTCCGTAAACGCCATCCCCCTTATTTTACCGGGCATTGGTTATCGTGGAGCGACATTCCGCGTTCACGGCTCGTTCGATCTTAAGGGTGCTTCTTCTTTACATTCCACTGCGCCTCGATAGAATCACGGCATGCGCGCCTGCAAGTCTCTCTTCGTCGCTGGATTGTTCTGTGCTTCGCTTACGATTCAGGCACAGGTTTCCTCAGCCATCACGGACGATCCGGCTCCCGACAAGGAGAATCCCGCCGCGATGCAGTCCTTTCAGCTCTCCAGCCATGGCGAAAAACTCAACGCTCTTGTGTATGTTGCGGCGGGAGCAGGTCCACACCCGATCGTCCTCCTGCTCCATGGTTTTCCCGGAAACGAGCGCAATCTGGACCTGGCGCAGACGCTTCGACGCGCAGGTTACGATGTTCTTTACTTCAACTATCGGGGCGCGTGGGGCTCTCCCGGCGATTTCTCCTTTGCCCACGCCATCGAAGACACGCACGCGGCGATTGCCTTCCTGCAGGACCCTGCGAATGCGACAAAGTTCAGGGCAGATCCGAAGAAGATTCTTCTTATCGGGCATTCCATGGGAGGAATGATTGCTGCGATCACAGCATCCGAGGAGGTGGAGAATCCAGACATCCGCTTCGTCGGACTCATCTCAGCGGCGAACATGGCGGGCCGGGTTCTTCCTGTCGTGAAGGCTCATCAGCAGGAGTCAGCGTTGCCTCAGATTGAGCGAGGCCTTGCTGCCGAAGGCATGGCGCCGCTTGCAGGATGCACGCCGGAGTCGCTTGCGCGCGAGTTGCTGGCCAATGCGGATCGCTGGAATATCCCTGGCCTCGCGCCGAAGCTGGTGAAACGGCCTGTTCTTGTGATCACTTCCGATGATGGTCTTGCGGTGGGAGGTGAGGAGCTTGCCGCCAATCTGCATAAGCTTGGCGATGCGGAGGCTCGTTCGGTTCACTTCGCCACGGACCATTCCTACTCAGACCACCGCATCGCGCTCGAGCAGGAGATCCTGAAAGCTCTCGAGTCGGTGCACACGCGTTAACCCGGGATAAAAAGCAACCGGCGATTGCCGGTTGTCATCCTCTCTACAAAGCGGCGCCTGCCACCGTCTCCCCAAAAATGCCAATGATCGCTATCGCCGTACATTTTCGACATACCTGGTTCGCCGCCATATTTACCTTCTGCGGATTCATCGTGCTGGCCAACCTGGTTCACTTTGTCCTGTTCAACGTTCTGAAGAAGAAGGAGCAGCAGAAGACAGGCCGCTGGGCCAGCTGGGGGGTACAACGGCATCTTAGCCATCCTGCGCGCGCCATCTTTCTGATCACCTGCGTGGGGTTCGCCCTGCCGCTTGTCCCGTCGCTGCCGGCAGACCTGAACGGCATCCTGCGCCAGGGGCTGCTGATGGCTCTGGTGCTCTGCCTTGGCTGGTTCGCCATCGGATGCGTCTATGTTGTCCAGGAGTTCATGCTCCGGCGCTACGATCTCTCGCGCGAGAACAACATCCAGGCCAGGCGCATCCACACGCAGTTTCAGCTCTTCCGCCGTCTTCTGATCACGTTCGTGATCGTGATTACGATCGGCGCGCTGCTGTGGACCTTCAACGATCCACGCATCTGGCACTATGGCTCCGGACTTCTGGCTTCGGCTGGCCTCGCCTCGCTGGTGGTGGCGGCCGCCGCCAAGTCCACGGCGTCGAATTTTCTGGCCGGCCTGCAGATTGCCATCACCGAGCCGATCCGCATCGATGACGTCGTCGTGATCCAGGGGGAGTGGGGTCGCATCGAGGAGATCACCTCGGCCTATGTCGTCGTCCGCATCTGGGACCTGCGGCGGCTGATCGTTCCGCTTACCTTCTTCATCGAAAATTCATTCCAGAACTGGACGCGCCTGTCCTCCGACATCCTGGGAACCTCCTTCCTTTATGTCGACTACAGTGTTCCGGTCGAGGAGCTGCGCACCGAGCTGAAGCGCATCGTCGAGGAGTCTCCGCTGTGGGACAGCAAGGTCTGCGGCCTGCAGGTGACGAACCTCTCCGAGCGGGCGATGGAGCTGCGCTGCCTGATAAGCTCGCGCAACTCGAGCGAGAGCTTCGATCTGCGTTGCATCGTCCGCGAGAAGATGATTGCCTATATCCAGAAGAACTACCCGGCCGCGTTCCCGACAACGCGCTTTGCTGCGACCTCGGAGATCGCGGTCGATGTGCAGGGACAGGGCCCTGCAATCCCCGCCGCCGGGCCTCTGAGAGCCGACAACTCTCCCAGAGGCTACACTTGATATCGATATGGACGTGAAGCAGCTTAACGATCACTTCGGAATCCCGGGCGTTCTTCGCTTCGAGGAGCAGGACGGCCTTGCGCGCGCCGTCGTCACCGCACCCGCGGCTAACGCCACGGTCTACCTGCAGGGGGCGCACCTCACCCACTGGCAGCCCACTGGGGAACGGCCCGTTCTCTTCACCAGTCGCAGGAGCGACTTCCTTCCCGGAAAGCCCATCCGCGGCGGCGTTCCGATTGCCTTTCCCTGGTTCGCAATCGACTCCAAGCAGGACCGCTACCAGGGCAAACCCGGTCCATCTCATGGCTTTGCCCGCATCCAGGACTGGACGCTGAGCTTTGCCGGACTCTCGGGCGACGACCTTCACCTGACTTTTACGCTTGGCCCCACGGAGCTCAGCCGCGAGATGGGATTCGATCACTTCCGGCTCGCCTTCGAGCTGGTGATCGGCCACAGCCTCACCATGCGCCTGGCGGTCGCCAACGACGCCCAGACGCCGCTCGTGTTTGAAGAGGCACTGCACACCTACTTTGCTGTCGGCGATGTACATGAGGTCTCGATCACCGGTCTTGAGCCCACCGGCTACATCGACAAGACGGACAACTTCCATTTCAAGCCAGCGGCCAACGCTGCCCTGCGGCTGACCGGGTTTACCGACCGCGTCTATCCCAATACGACTGCGACCTGCACGATCCAGGACGCGCAGGTCAGGCGCGCCATCACGATCGAAAAGCAGAACTCCCATACGACGGTTGTCTTCAACCCGTGGAAGGAACTTCCCGACATGGGGCCGGACGAGTGGCACGAGATGGTGTGCGTCGAGACCGTCAATGCTGGCTCCAACGCGGTGACGCTCGCCTCGAAGTCGACGCACGTCATGCAGGCCCACATCACCGTAGCAAAGTCGCACGAGGCGCAGGGCTGACCATGCTGATCCTTGCCTCGTCCTCGCCTCGCCGCCACCAGCTGCTTCAGCTCGCCGGTCTTGCGTTCACCGCCGAGGCTGCCGATCTGGACGAGAGCATTCAGGCGGGCGAGTCGCCGGCGAAGTACGTGCAGCGGCTCGCGCTCGAAAAGGCGCAGGCCGTTTGGGAGCGCCACAAGGCCACGCAGAGCGAGGGCCTCGTCGTCCTGGGGGCCGACACCACCGTCGTCTGCGATGGAGCCGTCCTCGGCAAGCCGGTTGACAGGGCCGACGCGCGACGCATGCTCGAGATGCTCGCCGGGCGAACCCACCAGGTGCTCACCGGAATCGCCGTCGTCTCGCGCCAGGGACTGTTCAGCGAGGTCGAGATCACCCAGGTCTTCTTCGACCTCATCAACGAGGAGGAGATGAGCCACTATCTCTCGAGCAGTGAGCCTTTGGACAAGGCCGGTGCCTATGGAATCCAGGGCTACGCCGCCCGCTGGATTCCACGGATCGAGGGCTGCTTCTTCAACGTGATGGGGCTGCCGCTTGCGCGGACTATCGCGCTGCTCGCGAAGGCGCGTGAAGGCCGGAGCGAGGCACAGCCTCCTGTCTCCAGGCTGGCTGCGCTTTAGGCGGATCGACGCTGTCGATCCTACGAACGGTCCTGGCGGAGTTCGCCCAACTGATTCTCCAGCGGCCTGCGAGCTCCAGCCTCTCCCTCGCGAAGCCTGCGGAAGGCTTCGTAGACGAACGATCCAAGGTACCAGCCATCCATGTACTTGTAAGGCGTCTCGCCGGTCGTGTAGTGGCCGCAGGGCAGCACCTTTGAGACGTAGTCCATACCGAGCCGGTTGAAATTTTCAAGCACGTCGAGCGAAAACTCTCTGAGGAAGGTGAGGTCGTAGGTTGCGTGTACCACCAGCGTGCGCTTCGGATGTGACGCAAAGCGCTCCATGTACGACATGGGGCTGATGGAGGTGAAGATGCGCCGCACCTCATCCTGGCCCAGGCTCTCCTGCTCGAACGAGGCGCGGATGTGGCGCGTGCTCTGGCCCGTCCACACCACATCGCCGAACCACGTCGAGGCGTGGTTGAAAGCGCAGACGCGCAGGCGAGGATCGAACGCCGCAGCGATGAACGCATAGCAGCTTCCCAGGCTCGTTCCCAGCACACCGAAGTGCTCGTACCCCTGGGCCTCGAGCCAGTCGATGCAGCTTCGTATATCGATGACCGCCTGCCGGCACGCCTCAATGGTGCGTCCGACGTTCGAGCTCACCGCGTAGTCCGAGCGCTCCAGCTCCGCCGGGCGGCGGATGTCGTGGTACGGCTTCGAGAGCCGGAGCGCGGAGATGCCGAAGCGGTTGAACAACGTACACAAGGCATTGTGGCTGAAGGCATCGGCATTCCACTGCGGCATCACGATCATGGCCTGCTTCGGCCTTCCCGCCTGTTTTGCCGCCGGAGCCGGATACCAGCGCGCATTGACGATGTCGTTCTCTGGGTAGCGGGTCCTTACCGGCGAGGTGAATCGCAGAAACTCCACCGTGGAAAGCTCGCCTGACTCAGCCTGCCGCTTCATCTCCGCGTCCTGCTCCAGAGTCTCAGGCCGCACATTGGTGGGGAACAGTTGCGGGTGACGGTGCTCCAGCCGGAAGTCGGTCGGGATCTCGTAGCCAAAAAAGGCGTCGGCCTGGTCTACGATCTTCTGGTTAAGGTCGACCATGCGGTCGAACTCGGAGTTCCCGGTAAGGCTATCGGTTGCAATGAAATCACCCAGCCAGTCTGCGCCCCACTCCAGCGGCCTGACGATGCGATTGGTGTCGCGTGTGGTCAACGCCGTCTCCCAGGCGTACATCCACTTCGCGTAAAGCTTTCCTAGCATCCTTCAAGTTTATCAAGCGGACGGCCCCGCGCCCGTCGGCACAATGGAGAGCTAAACCTCCGCTACTACCATGCAAATTCTGCCCACGATGTAATCCGCAGGCGACTCACCCTCCCTCAGCCCGATCAACTGCACTGGAAACTCCCGCAGGAACGGCCGCAGGATCAGGTGACGCTCGTCAAAGTCCACGTATCGGAGCATCAGCATCGACCCCGACCGCACCGCATAGAGGCTAGGTTGATGTGCGCGATAGGGAGCCAGCGAGTTCCAGTGCCGGTCGATCACTGCCAGAGCGCCCATTGCCAGCACGGGAGCCATCGCCGAGGCCTGCTGGGCGTCCACCCGCACCGCCACGAACCTCTC
The DNA here is from genome assembly GCA_035316475.1 of Edaphobacter sp. GTDB lineage: Bacteria > Acidobacteriota > Terriglobia > Terriglobales > Acidobacteriaceae > Edaphobacter. The sequence continues at coordinate 5,750 of DATHJA010000093.1, forward strand.
CCATTCCCCACGCCGCGGAGCAGGCTTTGCCCTGTTCTCGCGCAGTCTCGCCGTTAACACCGGCACCGTCTCAATTACCTCCGAGGAGGCGATCTGCACATCGTCCATCGCCGCCGAGGGCGAGACGATCGGCACGTCCACCTGCTCCTCCCTCTTCTCCTCGGCTGCAAGGGCCGACGCGGCGGTCAGCTCCACGGGGAGAATCTCCTCAACCCTCAGATTCTGGGCCGCCAGAACACGGTCCAGGCCTTCGAGGGACAGCGCCCGCTTGCGATTCAGGAAGTTGGAGATATGTGCTTGGAGGAGAACGAGCTTACATCGGCGTATCTGCCGGTGAACGTGTTTCGCCTGCGCTGGACCGCGCTCTCCGTCATTGCCGATGACGCGATGCCTCTGGCGAAGATGCGCTGCGAGATCCACTATGCCACGGCAGGCAACTCCGGCAATGGCGGCATGGATCGCGGCAGGCTGATGGCTGCGATGGATGCGGAGCTTGTCGCAGCTGTGAACGCCGCACCGCAGAACGCGGTCAAGACCGACTATGCCGCGACGGGAGGTCCACAGACCACGCAGACCAGCATCTTCTGGGGTGACGTGGACTTCGGCGCTCTCACAGTCAATGGGGAGCAGTTGCAGCGGGTGGCCACCGTAGACGTG
>DATHJA010000094.1:0-18776 GCA_035316475.1 Edaphobacter sp.
TCGACCCTGTGAAGAACTCCCACGGCCTGTGGAGATCATGTGGAACTCGTGAAAGTAACGGCAAATGGAGGAGTTTTCCCGGGTCGAATGTGGAAATCTTTGTTCCACGTGGAACACTTTCGTACCCTGAAACGCCTTAAATGCCTGACATCGATTCCATCGATCTAGAAAGAACGAATCTAGAGAGGAATTGGTAGATAGGGCGGGAATGTTCCACGTGGAACATTCCACATTCCAATTCTTCGGCTTTCAATCGGTGGGAGCCGTGCCGATCGGTTATTAAGTCTTAAGATGCAGAGCGCGCAGCAGATATCCCCTGCCTCCCCCGGGAATCGGAACCTTTTCCTCTGGGGCGAACCCTTCGGGAAGACTCGGGACTCCGGTCGTCAGGATGAGAATCTGCCGGGTCGCCCGCTGGGTAGCCTCTGCCAGCGCAGATTCCATATCATCCACCGCCCGAAGAGTCACGGTATCGAATCTCCTCTCCTTTGGAAGGGCCTCGGCCCGGTCCGCCCAGACCTCGACATTAGGAAGCGCAAGCGTGCGGACCACCTCCCGGAGAAAGGTGGCCTTCTTGTTCTGTGATTCGGCGAGAGTTACAGAGACTCCGGTGTACAGGAGAGCGATCGGAAGCCCGGGAAAACCCGCCCCCGAGCCAAGATCGAGGAGCGTCTCCGGCAACGGATCTCCCAGGTTCCGGGCGGCGAAGAGGCTTTCGCCAAAGTGACGACGCACGATCTCTTGCGGGGAACGTATGGAGGTCAGGTTGGTCCGGGCATTCCACCGCACCAGAAGGTCAAGATATAGAGAGAGCCGGGGAAGCAGCTCCGCCGGAACAGGGCTCAGAAAGGGCTCAAGAAGCCCCAAAATCATGGACTCCGAAAGAACTGGCATCGTGAATCAGTATCGCAGACAATCAATCGACCCGGATTGGCGCGAAGCTTATGGATTTTAGGAGCAAGATGGAAATTCAAACGCGAATGTTCCACGTGGAACATTCCTTCCTGCTCCTAAATATGCGGTCGCCTAGGGTCAGCCGTGGGCCACGGAGGTCTGGACTGCGCGGGGCTTCCAGACAACCGCTTCGGCAATGAACTTCGCAAAGAGGGCCCGGGAGGCGGCACTGATCTCGTAGCTGCGCTCCGGATGCCATTGCACCCCGAGAACGAAGTGCGCCCGCGGGTTTTGTTGATCCTGTCCACCCTCCACGGCCTCGATGACACCATCCTCGGAGCTGCGGGCCACAACCCGCAGACCATCACCGGGGATCCCGATCGCCTGGTGATGACTTGAGTTGATAGGGAGACGGAGGAATCCCTCGCGAGCGGGCGCTTCCTCGGAGGCGACGATGCCTCCCAGAGTCGATTCGGGCTCGATCCCCGCGGTATGGGCCACGGAAACGGTACGGCCCGCGGAGTGATTCACCGGGAGCGGAGAAAGGTCCTGCACCAGCGTTCCTCCACGCCATACGTTCAGGGACTGGGTGCCGAGGCAGATCGTGAAGAGCGGCTTGTAGAGGTTATGGGCATCCTGGATGAGAAGCTCATCCACGTTCTCGCGCGCGGGGTCAGCGGGATTGCACTCCGGGATGGGCTCGTGACCGTACTTGTGAGGATTCACATCGGCGGGAGAGCCGGGCAGAAGGACACCTTGGCAGGTGTTAATAAGGTCTGCCGTTTCGCGGGGGGTTGCATCGAGAGGGATCTTGACCGGCTCGCCACCGGCACGAGTGATGGCATCGGCATACATGGGCCACGACCGCGTGTTGTACTCGGGATTATTGCTGGTGGGAACGGGAATGGCGATTCGGGGCTTCATACTGGGACCATGATACGGCTTAAGTCTTCAACATCGACGGCATCGATTCAACCGACAAACGCAAAATGGGATTTGAAGGACGACGTTGGTTTAAATGTTCCACGTGGAACACTCGTTCCAAAATCCATAATCCATCTTTATGTCTTAGGTCGGTGAATCTGTGCCCATCAATATTAAGCGTGCCTCAGGATTAAGCGTGCCTCAGGCTGTGTGGCGCTGCATGTAGGTCCGGGTGATGGCTGCGAAGAGCTGTTCGGTCAGCCGATCGGCGTCACGGGTGGTGAGGCCCTCGGTGGGGATGGGCTCGCCGATGATGATAGTCAGCGGGCGCGGGTGCAGATGGTAGGTGTGCATGGGCAGAAGCTCGTAGGTCCCGACCAGGGTGATGGGGACGAGCGGGACCTGGGCCTTGATGGCCATATAGGCTGCTCCAGAAACGAAGGATTGGGGCTGTCCGGTTGCGGTGCGGCCGCCTTCCGGAAAGATCACCAGTGGAAGCCCATGTTTCAGAGTCTGGACACCGCGATTGAGACTGGCGACGGCGTTCCGGGCACTCGTCTGATCAACGGGAACCTGGCCGGAGTGGTTGAGATACCAGCCGATGAAGGGGATCTTCCAAAGAGACTGCTTGGCCAGGATGCGGAACTGGAAGGGAAGCCGAGCGAAGAGGACCGGCGTGTCATAGTAACTAAGATGGTTCGAGGCGTAGACAGCGGTCTGGCGGCCGCGGAGCTTTTCCTCGCCGACCAGGGTGACGGGAGAGAGGCTGATGAGCAGGAGGGATCGCGCCCAGAGATGAGCGATGAAGTGCTGCTGTCGACCGGATTTGTCCCACAGGCCACAGACCAGCGAGATGCAACCGAAGAAGGCAGTCGAGGAAGCGATGAGCGGGATGAGGATCAGATAAGTAAGCCAGCGGAAGAAAACTGGCACGGGCGGAGGACCGGCGGGGATCTCGTTCGGAGTGGAGCTCAAGGTTGAAGATTCGATGGATTCAGGCACGGGATGGGTTCCTTGGACTTTCCTCGCTTCGGGCAAGACTGCAGGTCCTTCGAACTCGCTGCGCTCGCTCGGGATGACACTTTTATATTCAAGGATGTGGCGGCGCGGGGAAAGCTCCATCTATCTGATCGGCGATAAGTGTGCGGAGCTCACCGATGAGGTAGACCGATCCAGTGGCGACGATCAGGCCGTTGAGAGGTGTGAGAGCTTTTGCGCGAGCAAGGGCATCGGCAAGGCTTGGCAGGATCTCGGCCGGGATCTCGAGCGCGCGGGCGGCCTCGGCGAGCTCTTCGAGCGAGGCAGCGCGTGGATTGTGGATGGGCGCGAAGAGAATGTGGTCGAGAGGACGGTCGGCCGAGGAGTCGAAGAGGGGCAGCAGGATCTGGCTCATCTCGCGGAGGTCCTTGTCGCGGAGACAGGAGAAGAGCAGGGTGCGTGGCTGCTCTTCCGGAAGCTGGGCGAGGACGGCGCGGAGAGTCCAGGCGCCGGCGGGGTTGTGGGCGACATCGAGGAGGATGGGGGCGGAGTCGGCGAGGGGAACAAACTCGAGGCGGCCGGGCCAGCGAGTTTGGCGGATGCCGGCCTCGATCTGGGCGTTGCTGATTTTGTAACTTTCTCGGTTACTATTTGCTTTATTGTAACCGGTTGGGTTACGTAATTCCTCGGCCGCGGCGATGGCCAGAGCGAGGTTGCGCTGCTGGTGTTGGCCGAGGAGAGGCGAGTCGACGTGGAGGGGTTGGCCGTCGAGGGTGAGAGTGTAGCGGTTGCGGAGAAGAGTAGCTGTGGATTCGGCGTTGGCGGCACTCCCTGCAAAATGCTGAGATTCTTCGCTTCGCTCAGAATGACGATCGCGGGGGTGCAGGAGTTTTTCCGCAGTGGGGATGTAGTGAGCGGCGTTGATGGCATGGAGGTCGAGAGACGCGGCGGCCTCGCCAATGGCCTGGTTGGCCTCGGGGTGTTGAGGGAGAGTGATGAGGGTGCCGTGGTGGCGGAGGATCCCGGCCTTCTCGCGGGTGATCTCGGCGATGGTGTTGCCGAGGTAGTCCTGGTGATCGAGGGAGATGTCGGTGAGGATGGAGAGGAGAGGGTCGACGATGTTAGTGGCGTCGAGACGGCCTCCGAGGCCTACTTCGAGGATGGCGATATCCACTGCTGTGCCCGGAGCTGATTTCGGATCTGCCGTCTCGCCGGCGAAGTAGAGGAAAGCGAGAGCGGTGAGGATTTCAAAGAAGCTGGGGTGGTGGGGAAGGTCTCCGGAAGAGACGAGGCGCTCGGCGATGGAGTCGGCCTGGAAGTAGAGGCGGGCGAAGTCGTCGTCGGAGATGGGCTGGCCATCGATCTGGATGCGCTCGTTGATGCGGGAGAGATGGGGCGAGGTGTAGAGAGCGGTGCGGTAGCCAGCGGCGGTGAGGATGCTGGCGAGAGTGGCGGAGGTGGATCCCTTGCCGTTGGTTCCAGCGATCAGGACCGAGGGGAAGCTCTGCTGGGGGTTGCCGAGAGCACGAGCGAGGATGCGCATGTGCTCGAGGTCGAACTTGCGGCGGGTTCCGGAGGAGTCGGGGGCAAGCTCAAGACCACGGGCATACAGGTGGTCGACCGCTGCGGTATAGGACATAGGGTTATTTTAAGGGCATCGAGTAGCGTTCCGTCCACTGCGGATCTTGATGCTTCAGGAGACAGGACGAGTACGTAAGTGGTGTGGGGAAGTAAAATAAAAGGACACCGTCTGCGGGTATTAAGGCAGACGAGATTCTTCCACATGCAGTCCGGACGAGATGCGCCGTACCCGGTTAGGACAAGACGACGCGACCGGAGTCTTGCTATGTCTTCCAACTGGATCCTTCTGATTGTTGCTGGTCTTCTAGAGGTGTGCTGGTCGATCGGCCTGAAGTATACGAACGGGTTTACGCGATTGCGTCCCACGATCTTTACGCTTGTTACGCTTTCGGCCAGCATGTATCTGCTGGCCAAAGCGACTGAGACTCTGCCGATTGGTACAGCTTATGGAGTCTGGGTGGGGATTGGCGCGATGGGAGCCGCAATTCTTGGAATCGTTCTGTTTCATGAATCCGCTTCGATGGCGCGGATCGGGTTTCTGGTGCTGCTGCTGATCTCGATCGTCGGACTGAAGGTTACGAGCCATTGAACGGCAGGTCGCCGAGGCTCTTGCCTCAGGCGACCGTATTTTTAGCAGCGCTTTGTGCGATGGAATCGAGGCTGGCAATCGTCTCCGCAGGAAGCTGCAGAGAAGCGCCCGCAATGTTCTCGCGCAGATGCGCCACCGAAGAAGTTCCGGGAATCAGCAGGATGTTGGGCGAGCGATGGAGCAGCCATGCGAGGGCAACCTGCATGGGGGTTGCGCCGAGCGCCTTTGCCTGGTCTTCGAGGGTGGAGGACTGAAGCGGCGTGAAGCCTCCGAGGGGGAAGAAGGGCACGTAGGCTATGCCCTGCGCGGCGAGCGAGTCGAGGAAGGCATCGTCGGTGCGGTTGGCGATGTTGTAGAAGTTCTGAATGCAGACGACGGGTGCGATCTTCTGGGCTTCGGCAAGCTGCGCGGGGGTGACGTTGGAGAGCCCGAGGTGACGAATGAGTCCCTGCTGCTGCAGCTCTGCGAGGACGGTAAAGGGGACTTCGAGGGAGCCGTCGGTCGGCGAGGATACTCCGCCGATGCGAAGGTTGACGACGTCGAGCCGCTCGAGCCCGAGGTTGCGCAGGTTGTCGTGTGCGCCCTGGATCAGGCCTTCGCGGGAGGAATCCATAATCCATGAGCCGTCGTCGCCGCGACGGGCGCCTAGCTTGGTGACGATGACGAGGTTGTCGCGGTAGGGATGAAGGGCTTCCTTGATGATCTGGTTGGTGACGTGGGGGCCGTAGAAGTCGCTGGTGTCGATGTGGTCGATGCCGGTGGCGATGGCCTCGCGCAGGACGGCGAGGGCGGCGGCGCGGTCGCGCGGAGGACCGAAGACGTGCGGGCCGGCGAGCTGCATGGCTCCATAGCCCATGCGGTGGACGATGAGGCTGGTTCCAGGGAAGGGAAAGGTTCCGGCGAGATTGGCTTGTGTGCTCATGCGTGTTTAGATGAAGAAAGCTTCAGGTTAGGAGTTCGCATTTGCCGAAGAGTACGAAACCGCAGCTGGAGCCGCGAAAGACGCCGGTGCAAGCGCGGTCGGCTGCCAGCGTGGAGGCGATACACGAGGCGGCTATTCAGGTTTTGCTGAGCGTGGGCAAGGAGAAGCTGACGACGACAAAGGTCGCCGAACGTGCGGGAGTCTCGGTAGGGACACTGTATCAGTACTTCCCGAACAAGAGCTCGCTGCTGCAGGCGGTGCTGAAGGCGCACCTGGATAAGGTGTATGGCGCGGTAGTGGCTGCGTGCGAGCGCGGGAAGGGCAGGCCACTGGCTGAGATGGCGGAGTTGCTGGCGACGGCATTTCTCGAGGTGAAGATGCGGCGCGTGGAGATATCGCGAGCGCTGTACTACATCAGCGACGATATTGGAGGGATGGAGATTGCCCGCAATCATGGAGCGCGTGGCGTGAAGGCGATTGCGGCGATGCTGGAGAGCTCGCCGGACCGTCTGCGTGAAGATGCGGAGATTCTGGCTTCGACGCTGATATCGGCGATGGCCGGGGTGAGCCGGAGAATGATCGAGTCAGGGCGGGTCTCAACGAAGACGATGCAGGCGATGCAGCAGGAGCTTGAGGTGCTGATACGGGCTTATTTGAATGCCTGCGTGGTGGGGAAGGCTTAGCACCGATTTCACCGATAAAGCCGACTGCCGGTTGGCGCGGATTTTCCGTATCCGGGCCATGCCGATCCATGGTCATGTCTTTAGTAATCAGTGAAATCGGTGCCGATCAGCGTTAAGCCTCGTCAGTACGCTCCGCCGAGGAGGGCGGCGCCGGAGAACTGCGGCAGGCCCGACCAGGCGGGTATGTTGAAGGCCGTTTTGGGGTGGAGGTTTTCTGCTCCAGTGTCTTCGTGGTGGGCGCGGAGCTGCTCGATGATTCCGGGGAGAGCGGCCTGCTGGTCGCGCTCGCTGCGGCGCTCCCAGAAGAGGCGAAAGCCCTTCCTGCAAACGGGGCAATAGATGTCGGGGGTGGTTTCGGTCGGTGTGCAGAGAGCCTGCATAGAAATCTCCTTCAAAGAACTTCAGCGTAGTGACAGAGGGGTGACTGATTGGGCTTGAGCGTACGCCGCTGGTTTTATAAATGCTGTTCTCTCAAAATTATAGATGCATATGGATCGGAGAAGTTGGTATGAGAGCGGCTAAGCAAATATGCTTGAGAGATACGCCCTATGAGTGAACAGATGATTAAGGTCGAGCTTCCGGATGGGTCGGTGCGCGAGGTTGCGCGCGGGACGACTCCTTATGACATTGCGATGAGCATCTCGCCGCGGTTGGCGGCGGCGGTGGTGGTGGCTCGGGTGAGACCCAGGGCCCAGGGATTGGGGACAGGGGGACAGGGAACGGCGGCCGATGCCGAGCAGGGGTCAGAGGCTGCGATGTATGGCGCGGCCGCGGCGGGGGAGCGGATCGTGGACCTTTCGGCTCCTCTAACGGAAGATGTTTCGCTCGAACTATTGAAGGAGACAGACGAGGCGGCACTGAGGGTGGTGCGGCACTCGGCGGCGCACGTAATGGCGACGGCGATGCTGGAGCTGTTTCCGGAGACGAAGCTGGGGCATGGTCCGGCGACGGACTCGGGATTTTTCTACGATGTGTACCGCGAGACTCCGTTCTCGGAGGCGGATCTGGCGGCGATCGAAGCACGCATGGCCGAGGTAGTCGCGCGGGACGAGAAGTTTGTCCGCGTGGAGGAGTCGCGCGATAAGGGCCTGTCGGACTACTCGGCGCAGGGCGAGTTCATGAAGGTGTACTTCATCGAGAAGTTCACCAAGGTGGGCGATGAGATCTCGCTGTACAAGAACGGCAACTTTGCGGACTTCTGCCGCGGACCGCATGTTCCTTCGACGGGACGAGTGAAGGCGTTCAAGGTAACGAGCATTGCGGGGGCGTACTGGCTGGGCGATGAGAAGAACCAGCAGTTGCAGCGCGTGTACGGCACGGCCTTCTTCAACGCGAAGGATATGGAGGCGCACTTCAAGCGGCTGGAGGAGATCAAGGCGCGTGATCATCGCGTGTTGGGCAAGCAGCTCGATCTGTTCTCGATCCAGGAGGTGGCGGGAGCGGGGCTGATCTTCTGGCATCCGAAGGGCGGCCTGATCCGCAAGACGATGGAAGACTGGATGCGAGACGAGTGTATTCGACGCGGCTACGAGATGGTGTTTACTCCGCACATCATGCGACGCGAGCTGTGGAAGATCTCGGGCCATGAGGGGTTTTATTCGCAGAATATGTATCCACCGATGGAGTTGGACGACGCCGAGTACCGGCTGAAGCCGATGAACTGCCCGGGACATATCCTGATCTATAAGAACTCGCCGAAGAGCTATCGCGACCTTCCGGTACGGTATGCGGAGTTGGGCAATGTGTATCGCTACGAGCGTAGCGGCACGATGCACGGCCTGCTGCGTGTGCGGGGCTTTACCCAGGACGACGCGCACATCTTCTGCACACCGGGGCAGATCGTCAGTGAGATTGAAGCCTGTCTCGACTTCGCCGAAGCCGTGCTGAAGACCTTCGGGTTCAACGAATATCGTGTCGAGCTCTCGCTGCATGACCCCAAAAAAGCGGGCGAGTTCGTGGGCGATGCAGCCGACTGGGAGAAAGCCGAGTCGGCGCTGAAGGGTGTGCTGACGAACCGCGGCGTGGCCTTCAAGAGCATTCCCGGCGAGGGTGCATTTTATGGACCGAAGATCGACATCAAGCTGGTGGATGTACTGGGGCGGCTGTGGCAGCTCTCGACGGTGCAGTTCGACTTCAACCTGCCGGCGCGGTTCGAGCTGGAGTACAAAGGCGAAGACGGAGAGTTGCATCAGCCGGTGATGGTGCATCGTGCATTGTTCGGTTCGGTGGAACGCTTCTTCGGCGTGCTGATCGAGCACTACGCGGGGGCGTTTCCGCTGTGGCTTGCCCCGGTGCAGGTGGGGCTTGTGCCGATCTCCGAGAAGCACCTTGAGTATGCCTCACAGGTGAAGAAGGAGCTGGAGGCCGCGGGACTGCGGGTGGAACTGGATGAGCGGAACGAGAAGATGAATGCGAAGATCCGCGAGTTCACGCTGCAGAAGGTTCCGTTTGTTCTTGTGATGGGGGACAAGGAGGCTGCGGCCGGGGCAGTGAGCGTGAGGACGCGCGGCAAGGGCGATGAAGGCTCGTCGGCGCTGGCGGAGTTTATCGCGCGGGCGAAGGGGTTGGTAGCTGGGCGGGGCGTGGAGTTGTAGCGCGTGCAGACGATCCGGCTTGAGACGCGGATCGCTGCTCCGGTGGAGCGTTGTTTCCTTCTGTCGCTGAGTATCGATCTGCATGTCGATTCGACCAGGCCTACTCAGGAGCGAGCGATCGCGGGCGTAACCAGCGGGCTGATCGGCGCGGGCGAAAGCGTGACGTGGGAGGGGACGCACTTCGGGCTTCGTCTGCGGCATACGAGCAGGATTGTTGCGTATGAACCCTATCGCTTCTTCTGCGACGAGATGACGGCGGGCGCGTTCAAGAGCTTTCGGCACGAGCACTTCTTCGATAAGGATGGCGATGGCACATTGATGCGGGACGTGCTGGAGTTTGCCGCGCCGCTTGGGCTTCTGGGAGTAATTGCAGAACGGGTTGTGCTCCATGGGTATCTACAGCGATTTCTTGCGGAACGAAACGCAGTGATTCAACATGCCGATTCAACATGCCGCTGAGTCGGACGAATGGCGGCGATTTCTGGCGGGGCGATGACCCTTTGCCTGGAGTAGCGGGCAAATGATTCTTTCAAAATGGGTTCCGCAGGTTTGGAGCGGATCTTTGCCTGAGTTGGCTTCCCAAATGCTTTGCTATGCATCCAACCGGTAGCCAGAGATCGGAATTCTCTGTATCTCGCCACCCCGGGTGTTTTATGTGTCTACGGATGGTTTCTCTCCTATGATCACAATTCGACTGACGACATGGGTGAATGCTCCGATAGAACGGTGTTTTCTCCTGGCCACGAGCCGGAGGTTTTCTTCGTCCGGGAAGGCGGGCGCAGGTCATGGAGCGACGCAGGGGTCGCTGGGGGTGGGAGATCGGGTCGTCTGGAAGGCTGGAAGGCGGTCGTATGTCAGCCAGATCGATACGCTACGGCCGTACAGCTACTTCCGCGAGGTGATGGTTACAGGTTTCTTTCGTCACTTCGAGCATGACCACCACTTTGCGACGATGGACGATGGAACCCGGGTCAGAGACGAAATCCGCTTTGCGGCGGGACTGGGACCGCTGGGGAAGCTGTTTGAGCTGACGCTGCGGGCTGCGCTGGGGAAGATGCTGGTAGCCCGAAACGCCGAGCTGAAGCAGCTGGCCGAAGGTAGCGAATGGCGGAGATATGTGGATACGCCGGAGGTTACCAGGGAGACGATCACCGTCAACGGCGCCCAGAAGCAGGTAAGCGGCATGCAGAGCTTTGCTTAGCGAAGGCGGAAAAAAAATTCCATTCTTCCACGGTCGAGGGAACTCCTGTCGCTATCTTTATGCAAAATAGAACCCCTTTTGGGGGAATGATCCTGCCAAATTTTGGCTCTCCAATTGCATAACTCATGGACAGTTGGATATTTCAGGGATGCGCTGACAAAAGGTGTCCCGGGCTCCTAGGTCACTGCAATGCGTCGCATCTCTCTTGCTTTGGTTCTTCTCCTGGTCTGTTTTTCCGCCGCCACCGGTGTTCCGGTGCACGCGTCGACAGAGTGCGAGCGATGGATCTCCGAGTACCGTACGCAATTGGCGCAATCGGACCTGGTGAAGCGCGCTAACGCGGCACGTCACAGGCTGCACCGATATGTCCACACCAAGATTGCGCTCTTGAACAAGCCGAAGCCGCACCCGACGAAGGTGCTTCCGGCGCGGCTGCAACGACCCAAGATGACCCGCGAAGAGATGTTGCGGGAACTTGAGTTCGCCTGCGGCGAGCTCCCGCTGGATCCGGTGAGTCTGAATCAGCCGATTGCGTTTGCGCCCGCAGCGAACTTTCTGGCCAAGCCGGCGCCCGCGGACGAGGAGATGCCGTTGCTGGCCCAGAACGGACCTCAGAGCCTGCTGGCCTCCAATGACGGGTCGGGCGAGCCAGGCGGATGGAATCCGGGTGGTGCCGGAGGAATCGGCGGTGGTGGTGGCAACGGTGGCGGAGGGGGAACGAACCCGACTCCACCGATGGGAGGGCCGGGCGGAAATAATCCTACGCCTCCACCTGACAATCCACCGCCGAGTAATCCTCCTCCTACAAACCCGCCACCGACTGCGGTGGCTCCGGAACCGGGCAGCCTGCTGCTGGTGGCGACGGGGTTGATCGGAGCAGCTGGTGTGCTTCACAGGCGGTTTCGGCGCGGGCACTGATTCGAGCTTAGGCTGAGGAAGGGTGGGTACCCGGTATCCTGCGAGCCCACCTTGGCCGCTGTGCAGCAAAGATGGGGCACCCTGTGTCTTGCTGGGGCAGAAGCTGATTTAACCGCAGGTCCTTCGACTCACCCCGCTCACTCAGGATGACATTTTTGGAGCCGCTTCAGGCAATTGTTCGGGCAGCTTCGGCCTCAAGCCTCCGAGCTTGTTTAGGTTTTCAGTGTCAGCGGCGACGGAAGCGCTCGCGAATGGCCTGGGCGCGGTCATCCCTGGTGGGCTCAGAGGCAGGCTTTTCACCTTCGGGGTAAAGAACAACGAAGCGGCGTGGACCATCGCCGGAGGAGGCCGTGGGGAGGCCGGAGGGGGCCAGCGCCAGGTGCAGCAGGCGCCGCTCGCGGGAGCTCATAGGCGCGAAGGCGTAAGACTGACCGGTACGGCGGACGCGATCGATGGCAGCTTCGGCGGCCAGGCGCAGCTCCTGATGTCGCAAGATCTTGAAGTTTTCGGCGTCGAAGGAGATACGGTCGTGCTCCTCGTGCTCGAAGCGGAGGATCTTGGCGGCGATGTGCTCAAGGGAGAGAAGAAGCTCCCCGTTGCGGGCAAGCAGCAGGGACACGTCGGGGCCGGAGAACTCGACGGAGATCTCGGCAGGAGAGTCACCGGCGATGCTTTGGGGCTGATCGAGGACCTTGAACTTCAGATTCAGACGGCCTGGAGAGGTGAGTGTCTGGAGGAAGTCGCCTACCTTCTTCTTTTTCGCTTCCAAATCTTCCATGAGGGCAGATTCAGTATACGAAATTAATCGAAAGAACGCGCCTGGAGCAGGTTGTAAGTTTTGGAGAATTGGCAGCTTACATTCCCATTCCGGCAACGCGATTGGCATTGCCTCAGCGAGCTAAAGCAGACTCCTCGGCTTCGCTCGGGTGGCGATCTATGAACTGGTGGCTGAGTAAAAGAACTATGGCTAAGTAAGAAGGGCTCCCCGCCAGGGAGCCCAAATCTCAGTGCTTGTAAAAAACAGCCGTTACCGTTTGCCCTGGATGACCGGGGCTCCTGCTTTGCGTCGAGCACGTTTGGCGGCGATCTCGCGCATCTCGCGACCGAGCGAGGTGCGGTTCATGACCCACTGCTGCGCTATACCAAAGAAGTTGCCGACGGCCCAGTAGAGGCCCAGACCGGAGCCGTAACTGAGGACGAAGTAGCCGGTGACGAGCGGCATCATGAAGGCCATCATCTTCTGCTGCTGCGGATCGACTCCGGGAGATGGCGTGTAGTACTGCATGAGGAACTGGCTGACGACCATGACGATCGGAATGATGTAATACGGATCAGGCGCGGTAAGGTCTGGAATCCATCCCCACGATGCGTGACGCAGTTCTACCACCTTGGGCAACATGGAGAAGAAGGCGAAGAGCAGCGGCAGCTGAACCAGGGTCGGGATACAGCCGCCGAACATGTTCACCCCGTTGTCCTTCTGAAGCTTCATGATCTCCACGTTCATCTCGTTGCGCTTGGGATCGTTGATCTTGTACTTCTTGTACTTCTCCTTGATGGCGTCCATTTGCGGCTGGATGCGCTGCATCTTCAGGCCCGACTGCATGGTCTTGACGCGCAGCGGAAGCAGGAGCACGTTGATGGCGAGCGTGAGGAGGATGATGGACCATCCCCAGTTGCCGACGATGTGCTGGTGGATGAATTGAAGCGCAAGGAAGAGATACTTGCCGATGGCTCCCCAGAAGCCGAACTCCAGTAGCGGCTCGAGTGTAACCCTGGTCCCGTTGGCCGCCGTTGTAGAGATGTTCTTGAGAACACTGACGGCCTTCGGTCCAACGTAGAGGCGGGTGAGTGTATGGCCGCTGGTGTCTCCCAGCGCGGAGCCCAGAATCGAGACGTTGATCGCCTTCGCGGAGGGGGAGCCGGAGCCAAAGCCGGTGCGATGAATCGTCTTGGCGACATCGAGCTCGTTGTGAAAGGTGACGAGGCTTGCAGTTGTCGGAGAGTCGGGAAGGAAGATTGCGGCAAAGTAGGCGTCGCTGACACCTGCCCAATCGAGAGGGCCATTGATGGTCTCGCCTCCGGAGACCTTTTTGGGGGCGAGATGCTCGTCGCGGGCGTTACGGGAGAGGTCGACCTGGGAGCCGGCGTAGGCCTGGGCATTGTTCTGATCGCCGAAGCCGCCGGGCCACGCGATCATGGCGCGCAAGGGGGCTCCATCACGGGTGACCTGCACATCTGCGTGAAGGACATAGGTCTCGTCGAAGGAGAAGGTCTTGGTGACCTCGAGGTTGCCGCTGGAGTACTTGAAGGTAAGGGTGGCGGGCGCGGTGAGGGTTCCGGTAGAGGAGGGAACGTAGAGGGCCTGGCTAAGAGTGGAGTTTATGCCGGCATCGTAGGTGTGGAGGGAGAGCGGGTAGCCGAACCTGTCGGCTGCCTGGGTGTGGACGAGGTTCAGGGGCTTGTTGTCGGAGTCCTTGAACTGCTTCAGCACCCAGCTCTTGACCTGCGCGCCGCGGTTGGTGAACTCGATGCGGTAGAGCTCGTTTTCGACGACGGTGGTGGACTCGGACGCTGCCGACACGGTGGCAACGGAGGGGGTGGAAGAAGCGGAGGCCCTTGGCGTGGCAGCGGGTGCGATGGCGGTGGCCGGCGCTACCTGCTGGGTGGGCTGCGACTGAGTAGCCGCGGGAGAGTTGGGCGAAACGGTCTTCGGGTTGGTCTTCTGGCGGTAGTAGCTGAGGCCGAAGAAGACGGCGATCATGAAGAACATGATGATGAAGAGGGAACGGCTGTCCTGCCCGCCACCGCCCTGCTGATTAGGGTTTGTAAACTCTGCCAAGAGATCTTCCTGTTCTGTATACGAATCGGCTTGCGTTCAGGATGCGCCGAAGCGCTCAGAATCGCATCTTCTATGGTAAATCGTTCGGCGGAAATGAGCGGGAAGACGTGATCTTTTGACGGTGCCGAAAAGAAAGGGGCCCTCAGAGGCTATGACCGTGAGCTCGCAAGCCCCTGGTCAGGGTCATGTGAGAATTGCGGGATGCTGACGATCCGAGCTGCGACGATGCGAGACGCGGACGCGGTCTGGGAGATCCTGGCCCCGGTGCTTCGGGCGGGCGAGACCTACACCTTGCCCAGGGACATGGGGCGGGAGGAGGCTGTTGACTACTGGTTTGCCGAGGGTCATGAGGTCTTTGTCGCCGAAGAGGGCGGAGTTGTGCTGGGAACCTATTATCTGCGGGCCAACCAGCGCGGAGGAGGATCGCATGTGGCGAACTGCGGTTATATGACCGCCCCGGAGGCGAGAAGCCGCGGAGTAGCCCGCGCGATGTGCGAACACTCCCTGGAGGAAGCGCGAAGCCGCGGTTTTCGCGCCATGCAGTTCAATTGCGTCGTGAGCACGAACGAGGGCGCGGTGCGGCTGTGGGAGAGCTGCGGATTCGCCACGGTGCGGAGGCTGCCGAAGGCATTCCTGCATCCCAAGGCCGGATACGTGGACGCGCTTGTGATGTATCGGGAGCTTTGAGCTCCTTAGCGACGGACTTTGCTTACGGTCAGCGGTCGGGGACAGGGTCGAGCCCACCCTTGGCGAAGGGATGGCAGCGAGCGAGGCGGCGCAGGGTAAGCCAGGAACCCTTCAGGGGGCCGAAGCGTGTGAGCGCGATATAGGCGTACTCCGAGCAGGTGGGAAGGTAGAGGCACTGCGAGGGACTGAGCGTGTGAAGCGCGGGCGAGAGCACCGATTTGTAGATGCGGAAGAGCACGCGGACGGCGAGTGTGGGTTCTTCGGGCATCGGGGCGTCCTGATTGATTTTATGTTGTCAATTGTGGGCGGCGTTTTTGGCAAGAGAGGCGGCGGCGGACTTCTGAATCGCACGGAAGACATGGGCCACCTCGCGGTCGAGTGTGGCGAAGTCGAGATCGAGGACGGAGCGGCGGGGATGCAGGATGACGTCGATGGGGCCCTCGAGGGTGGCGATGTTGCGGCGGACGGCCTCGCGCATGCGGCGCTTGATGCGGTTGCGGTCGACAGCCTTGCCCATGACCTTGCCGACGGTGAGTCCGACGCGGGGCTCGGCCACGGCTTCCGGAGACTGCGGGTCACGCCGCGCGAAGAAGTAGCTCATCTGCCGCGAGGTCTGCTTGCGGCTGGATTGGTAGACACGTTGGTAGTCGGCGTGTTTGCGAAGGCGGAAGGTCAACGCCATGACGAGGTCTCCGGACGGTGGCGGTTGGTGCGCCCGCGAAGGTTTAGTTTATCGTGTGCCGGGATAGTCGTTCATTGCAGGTTGCTGAGCGATGTCTCAACCTTCGGCGTCGGGTGGGCAGAGGAGGGCGAGCTCGTCGAGGAGCTCCTTGAGCTGGCGGCGGCTGCGGTCGCTGAGGAAGAGAATCTCTACGGCGATGCCTCCGGAGGGCTGAACGCGGCGGACGATGCACTGCGCAAGGAAGGTGAGACGGTTTACCTGGAAGCGCATCTCGATCTGATCGCCTGCGACGCAGTCGGTGGCAAGCTGCGGCTCGATAAGACAACCGTCGAGGCAGAGGTTGAGGATGCGACCCTTCCGCAAATGCCAGCCCTGAATGCGAAAGTCGATGGGGCCGTGACACCGGTGGCGCGGATGGCGGCGGCGGTCGTGAACATCGTGGATCGGCTGGCGAGACACTGAAGTTATTTATCGACCAGTGGGGCAGAGGCTTCAGCCTGTTTCAGAAACTGCATGAAGAAGGCCCGCCATCTGCGGCGGGCCTTCGAGGAGTCTGTTCGATCTGTGTAGGAAAGTCTTTCGACTGTTCCTGTCCGCTATTTCTTATCCGTTGGAGCGGACTGCCCAGGGGGGGCACCATGACCCGGCGGGTTGTAGCCTCCCTGCTGGGCGGGACGGTTGCCCTGCTGCATCTGTTGCGCAGACTTCTGAGCTTGCTTGTCCTGCTTGTTCTCCTGCGTTCCCTGCTTTGGATTAGGTTGATTTGGCTGGTTCATTGCACTTCTCCTGCGTGGACCGGCGGGGCTCTTCGTTCGCTTTCGCGGCACCGGTACCTTCTAGTAGGAGCGCGGGGAGGAGAAGCTGGTTGCCCGGATTTTCAGGCGCGAATGAGCGCAGGTATGCATCTCCCTGTAAGGGACGGAAGATGCTGGGGTTCCCGCGGGGGAACAATCTTCAGCTTTTGGAGCCCGATACGCCTTAGTCGCGGAAGCCAGCGCTGACGGCGATCTTGTGACGGCCCTTTGCGCGGCGGCGGTTGAGAACGGCGGCGCCCGCCTTCGTCTTCATGCGGCTGAGAAAGCCGTGCGTCTTTGCGCGGCGGCGGCGGTTGGGTTGAAAGGTGCGCTTCGGCATGGAACTGAACTCCTCGAAGGCAGGAGACGTCCTGCCGGATCTTTTCGCTATTGCAGCAACTTCTGATTTTATCCTATCGGGGCGGATTTTCCTAGGCCTATCGTCTTCTTCGTGGAGACCGCTTGCCGGAAGGAGTTTTCTTTGTTGCTCTTGGGACTCTGGCGGGGATGAAGGAGTATGCTGCTTGGATCCTGGGCCGCATAGATTTGAGATAGAGAGAAGCGGATTTCTCCGCTCCGCATCTCACGATAGAACCCCGGGTGCTTCGGTCGAAACGGCAATCTCTTGCTGAGCTGCTTCTAATCGCAAATGGTTGCAGTGGGGAAGAGGTTCGCGCATCGGTTGATTCGGCATCGGCATCAGGTTTCGCTCAATGAGAGCCTGCACAGAATGTCGGCGCTTCGATCCGCGGCGCGTGGTTGAGGAATTGCAAGAGGTATCACAAACAGGATGGATAGTGTAGAGACAAATTACTGGAACGGGTGGTTTTTTTCGCGACTCTACGAAGGTTTTTCGCGTCTTCACCGTGAATGGTGCAACTCAATTTTTTTCGGGAGGAGCGCTTGAAAAGCGCGTGGTTTTCCGTGCTACTATCGAACCCGATTCGCAAGATGCTTTTGCTGATCCAGCAGCTCCGCACTCTGCCTTACGTTGCACCACTCCTCTTCTACGCAGCATGTGATGGATGCGCGCGGGAAGAGAATTCTGGCGAGACAGACCTGTCACAACTTGCCTGTTGCGGCGAGAGGGAGATCTGTTTGCTGGCTTCTACTTTTTGAGGACAGTTATCGCAAACCGTGTGGGTCCGCTGGTTTTTAATGACGGGGAACAGAAGAAGGAAATAGAGAATGTCATTCGTCCCGACGGCTACGGCCGTGTTGAATTATTGGGTTCGCATCCTTGCTGCGCTCGAGAAGAAGATCAACCGCCAGTCATACGAAACATGGCTGAAGCCGACGCGATTTTCCCACCTTGAAGGCAAGAAGCTCTTTGTGCGGATACCCTCCGCCGACTTCCAACATATCGGGGACCGGTACGCCGACCTGATCCAGGAGGCGATCGACAACCTGGGCCTCGATGTCGAGACGGTGGTATTTACTACGCCGGAGCAGGATCCGAGGGCACCGAAGCTACGTGAGGACGGCGGGTTTGCCCCAGTGCCGAGCCACAGCCAGAGCGCACCGAAGCAGACGAGGCCGGGCACGCTGAGCAATGGAGCGGCTGTGGCCGGACCGATGCCTGAGCAATCGCGCTTTGACTGGAACACAGCCTCGCAGCTGAACCCGAAGTATCTCTTCGATGCCTTCGTCATCGGCAGCGGCAACCAGTTCGCTACGGCCGCGGCGCAGGCGGTCGCAGAGCGGCCTTCGAAGGCGTACAACCCGCTGTTCCTGTATGGCGGCGTGGGGATGGGCAAGACGCACCTGATGCAGGCCATCGGACACGACGTGAAGCGACGCCAGGCTCATGCTTCGATCTGCTACGTGAGCGGCGAGAAGTTCACCAACGAGATGATCGATTGCGTGCGCTACCAGAAGATGACGAGCTTCCGGGACAAGTTCCGCAATGTCGACGTCCTGCTGATCGACGACATCCAGTTTCTTGCGGGCAAAGAGCGCACGCAGGAGGAGTTCTTCCATACCTTCAATGCGCTGCACGAGTCGATGAAGCAGATTGTGATCGCGAGCGACCGTCCTCCCAAAGAGCTTGCCGACTTTGAAGACCGGCTCCGCTCGCGTTTCGAGTGGGGTTTGATTGCCGACATCCAGCCGCCGGATCTCGAGACGAAGGTCGCGATCCTGCAGAAGAAGGCGGAGAGCGAGCAGACTGCGCTGCCGACTGACGTTGCGCTGTTTATCGCATCGAACGTGCGGACGAACGTACGCGAGCTTGAAGGCGCGCTGGTGCGGCTGATCGCGTGGTGCTCGATGCACGGTGTGGAGATTACGTTGGCGGTCGCGCAGCAGTGCCTGAAGCAGTTTATCGACACGCAGGTGCGCAAGATCACGATCGAGACGATCCAGCGCACCGTAGCGGAGAACTTCGGCATGAGGGTGGCGGAGCTGAAGCAGAAGAACAACTCGCGCCAGATCGTGGTGCCGCGACAGATTGCGATGTACCTGGCCAAGCAGCTTACCGAGGCCTCGCTG